>CAZIYK010000102.1:0-7104 GCA_964543445.1 uncultured Flavobacteriales bacterium | reverse complement strand
TCTATTCCTCTGTGGTCTGGTGAATCTCGGTGAATGATTCCGTATTTGCTGTTTTTTAATGGATCGGAATAGATTATGTTTTTTAATACTGTATCATTTTCAATTTCGGCTAAGCCAATAATTGCAGGAGCTTCCCAACCTCCAATTATTTTTAGTGTTTTAGAGGTCTTTTTTATTTTCTGCCAATATTTGTAGTTGTTCCAATGTCTATTTCCTTCGGGAGTAAATTCGTCATCGTTTGTTTGTGGATTGTTATGTGTGTCAAATAGATTTTCAACGTTGTAAAAAGCTATTCTTAAATTAGTTTGAGCTTCTACTGAAAGACTTAGGATAGTTAGGAATATGAGTAATTTAAAATTCATTTTTAAGTGATTTTAAAATCATACTTAAATATAATGAATTTAGAAATATAGATTAAGCATAAAAAAATAGCCTGATGCAATTTGCATCAGGCTATAAAACTAAATAACTAAACTTAAACTAAATCGTTCTTGAAAACTATTCTATCTCCATCTAAGGTAACAATAATTTTGCTTTCAGGAGTTATATTTCCTTTCAAAATTTCTTTAGAAAGTAAATTAAGAACATCCCTTTGAATAACTCTCTTAATTGGTCTTGCACCAAATTGAGGATCAAAACCTTTTTCTGATAGCCATTCAATAGCTTTATCGTCAAACTCAACGTTAATATTTTTGCTACTTAGCATTTTCTTCAATCCGTTAAGTTGAAGTTTTACAATTTCGTTTACTTCTTTTTTGCTTAGTGGAGTAAACATAATTGTTTCGTCAATTCTATTTAAGAACTCAGGTCTGATAGTTTTCTTCAATAGAGCAAAAACTTCTCGTTTAGACTCTTCTATCAACTGGTCTCTATTTGCATCATTTAAGTTCTCGAATTTCTCTTGAATAATATGAGAACCTGTGTTTGATGTCATAATTATAATTGTGTTCTTGAAATTAGCAACACGTCCTTTGTTGTCAGTTAAGTGACCATCGTCTAGTACTTGCAATAAAATATTGAAAGTATCAGGATGTGCTTTTTCAATTTCGTCCAACAAAATTACAGAGTAAGGCTTTCTACGAACAGCTTCTGTTAATTGTCCACCCTCATCGTAACCAACGTATCCTGGAGGTGCTCCAATTAATCTACTTACTGCGTGACGCTCTTGATACTCACTCATATCAATTCTAGTCATTGCACTTTCGTCGTCGAACAAGAATTCAGCTAAGGCTTTAGCAAGTTCGGTTTTACCCACACCTGTTGTTCCTAAGAATAGGAAAGAACCTATTGGCTTTTTCTCGTCTTGTAAACCTGCTCTAGATCTACGTACAGCATCAGAAATTGCTTGTATTGCTTCTTCTTGTCCTACTACACGTTTGTGCAATTCTTCTTCTAGATGCAATAGTTTTTCTCTTTCGGCCTGAAGCATTTTCTTTACAGGAATACCAGTCCATTTAGATATAACTTCTGCAATATCTTCTGATGTAACTTCTTCTTTAATTAAAGTTTCAGTTGCCTGTTTTTCTTTAAGTTCAGCTCTAAGCCTTTCTAGTTTTTCTTCTTCAGCCTTAATTTTACCATATCTTATTTCGGCTACTAATCCGAAGTCACCAGCACGCTCAGCTCTTTCTGCTTCAATCTTAAAGTTTTCGATATTTTCTTTGGCATCTTGTATACCTTCAACAATATCTTTTTCAGCTTGCCATTTAGCCTGAATGTCATTTCTTTTTTCATTAAGGTTGGCAAGTTCTTCTTTTAAAACTTTAAGTTTAGGCTCGTCTTTTTCTCTTTTTATCGCCTCAATCTCAATTTCTAACTGCATTATTTTTCTATCGAGAATATCAAGTTCCTCTGGTTTAGAGTTAATCTCCATTCTCAATTTTGCAGATGCTTCATCAATTAAGTCAATAGCTTTGTCTGGTAAGAATCTATCAGAAATATATCTCTGAGATAATTCAACAGACGCAATTATTGCATCATCTTTGATGATAACTTTGTGGTGAGTTTCGTATTTCTCTTTTATACCACGAAGTATAGAAATTGCAGATTCTGTATCTGGCTCGTCTATCATAACTTTTTGGAAACGACGCTCCAAAGCTTTGTCTTTTTCGAAGTGTTTTTGATACTCAGCCAAAGTTGTAGCTCCAATAGCTCTCAACTCTCCACGTGCCAAAGCAGGTTTCAGAATGTTTGCAGCATCCATTGCTCCTTGTCCACCACCTGCACCTACAAGTGTGTGAATCTCGTCAATGAAAAGAACAATATTTCCATCTGAATTTGTAACCTCTTTAACAACTGATTTCAATCTCTCTTCGAACTCTCCTTTGTATTTGGCACCAGCAAGCAATGCACCCATATCTAAAGAATAAATAATTTTATCTTTTAGGTTGTCTGGTACATCTCCGTTTATAATCCTGTGTGCTAAACCTTCGGCAATGGCAGTTTTACCAACACCTGGCTCACCAATTAAAATCGGATTGTTTTTAGATCTACGTGAAAGAATTTGTAAAACTCTACGTATTTCGTCATCACGTCCAATTACAGGATCCAATTTTCCTTCTGATGCAAGTTTATTTAAGTTTAATGCATACTTATCTAATGATTGGTAAGTTTCTTCAGCAGATTGTGAAGTAACTCTATTACCTTGACGCAAGCTTTCTATGGCAGCCATTAAATCTTTTTTAGTGATGCCATTATCCTTTAAAACTTGTCCGGCTTGATCGTTAGATTCGAAAATTGCAAGTATTAAATGCTCTAATGAAACAAATTCATCATTCATCTTTTTAGCAATATTCATTGCATTATTAAGCATCTTTCCAGCTTCGTTAGAAAGACGAATTTCTGAATTTGAAACTGTTGGAAATGAATTCAACATACTATCAATAGTCTGTTTGAAAACATTAGTGTTAACGTTTAGCTTTTTCAATAAGAAAGGCAAAACGTTTTCATCAACTTCTAAAATTCCTTTTAGAATGTGTGTAACTTCAATTTGTGGGTGTTGAAACCCTTGTGCAATCTGCTGTGCCTTTTGCACGGCCTCCTGCGATTTTACTGTATATTCGTTAAAATTCATATCTATATTTTTTTATTAGGTTAATCAATCTTTTTCTGTTTAAACACCTCTATATTCTCAAATATTGCACCGAAGTATATTTACAGGGTATTTAGTGACATTTTTTCATATTGGTTTAGTGAAACAGGACAAAAGGTCATTGAATAACAGTTGTTTAGTGTCTTTTTGTCAATTTCTTCTTTTAAATGCTTTTGTTATAGAAATCAGAACAAACGCATTTAACTTTTTTGATTGCCCCAAAATCCCTAAAGGGAGCAAAAAAGTTGTTATTTCAATGAATTTGTAGGTGTCTATTCTAAATGCTTTGCCCTTGAAAGAGGTATATGTTAATTTTGGGGTAAATTAACTTTCATTAAATTTGTGTTTAACTTTAAAAAATTGAGAAATGAATGTAACAGGACTTTGGAAGTACAAAGAGGATTTTGAATTTGGAAAATCAGAAGGGGAAGTTAGACTTGTACAGATAGAGGATACTTTATACGGCGAATTTAATTTTACTGAAAAAGTAGAAGACGATTACGAGATTGATGTTTTTGAAAAAGTAAAAGGAAAAATAGTAGAGGGAAAGGCAATCTTGGAAAGTGTAGAGGTAACAGCCAAAGAAGGGGATAGGGTGTTAGATGACTACATTCCTAATAATTTTGAATTACATTTAATTTCAAACGATAAGCTTGTAGGTTCATCTTACGATGCAGAAAATGTTTGCGGTGTTTTTACGCTTGAAAGATTGGGGTAAAAATTAGGATTGTAGAGTAAAGAACCATAACTGCAATAGTTATATTGTCTTTATTTTTCCTTGATTTTGTCGATTAGCCTATAAACATACCAAATTGAAATAAGTATCCATATCACTAAAAAAAAGATATTGAATTGGTTGAAATAGTAAACAACAAAAAATATAGATACTATTTCATTTATGGACAAACTACCAATGATAGTTGATTTCACATCCGATTTTGAAAGAGGGATTGAGTATAAGCTAAACAAAGCTGCCATTGTAGCTAAAGAGGCGAATAGTTTGTTTTGTTCAATCACATAAAAAATGAACATCTGAATGAAAAAAATTAGAGCGTTAATCATCACTTCTCTAATTTGCTCTTTATTGAAACCTTTGTTCTCGTCCATTTTTATATTATAAGATTGGTGTGTGATTGCAAATTTAACAATTGAAAACAGAAAAGATTCCTTGTAGAGGAATCTTTCTAATTTTTACTACCAAAGTTGTTAATCAAAAACTGTTGCAACAACTTTTGCGTTAGGGTACCTTTTTTTCCATAAGTCCAGTGCTTCTAAGTTTTTTATAGTTATAGATGTTTTGTAATCTAATTTAACTTTAAAATGCTTAATCTTTTTACCGGCCTCTTCAACTTTTTTCTTAATGTTTGATTTCATTTGTTATGACCTTTCTTTTATCTAATATATTGAAAATATCTGAAATACAGTCACTACAAATGAAGATTTAACATATTTTTTTTATGACTCTTAGCTTGTGAGTATGACGTTTTGTGTCGATATTATAAATACCTGTGTGGTCTATTCTGTCAATTCTCACATTTCCGTATGCGTGAATAATATAGTTGTCTTCTAAAATAATTCCGACATGGGTAATTTCTCCTTCTTCATTATCGAAAAATGCTAAATCACCAGGTTCAGATTCTTCAATAAAACTCAAAACTTCTCCAATTTTTGCTTGCTCGCTAGCATCTCTAGGTATTTGCAAACCATTCATTTTGTAAACAATCTGAGTAAGTCCTGAACAATCTATTCCTAATGGCGATTTGCCTCCCCACAAATATGGAGCATTTAGGTATGTGTAGGCAGTATCTACTAATTTATGTTTTTTTGAAATCGTTTTTTCACAAGCTACAACATCACCTTCGTAGTTGAGTTTTTTGTTTCCTAGTTTGAATGTTTTATTTGAATAGAATGGAAGTAAAGATCCAATTGTAATTGGTAAAACATTGTTCTCGTCATCAAAAATTAAATCAATATAATCGTTTGCTAGATGATGGGTAGATGTTTCGAGTAAGTTAAATTCTTCTTCCGAAATTTCTTGTATTTGTTTTGAGTCTATCCATCCTATGTAACTATCAAATGAATTTTCAATTTTAATCCAAGTATGCGATTCTTCAATTATTTTGAAATATTCGCCAAATAGCAACTGGCTTGTCTGTTCACTTTCGTGATTTGGTTCAAGTCTTACGGGTATTACACTAAGATTACAAATTCCGAATTTCATTAGCAAATGATTATTTTTTATTCTGATGATGATTTAGAATGTCAATAAAACTAAATATTGCCCGAATATAAGGATGTTCGAGCAATATTTTATTTAGAATTTATACTTTTTCTATTATCATTGCCGAGGCACCTCCACCTCCGTTACAAATTCCTGCCAATCCGTATTTAGCTTTATTCTGATCTAAAATGTTAAGTAGAGTAACCATGATTCTAGCCCCCGAACATCCAAGAGGATGACCTAGCGAAACAGCACCTCCATTCACATTTAATTTAGAATGATCTATATTCAAATTCTGCATATTTGCTAAACTCACAACAGCAAAAGCTTCGTTAATCTCGAAGAAATCTATTTCCTCAATTTTCATATTTGCTTTCTTCAATGCAAGATTCATAGCATCGGTAGGAGCAGTGGTAAACCATTCTGGTTCGTGTGCTGCATCAGCATAAGATTTTATTATAGCTAGAGGTTTTAATCCTAATTCATCAGCTTTTTCACGACTCATCAAAACTACGGCTGCAGCACCATCGTTGATAGTTGAAGCATTTGCAGCGGTTACTGTTCCATCTTTTTTGAATACAGGACGTAGAGAAGGAATTCTATCAAAATTAACATTTTTGAATTCTTCATCTTCCGAAACCACTATTGAATCACCTCTGCGTTGAGGAATCTCTACAGGTACAATTTCGTTATTGAATTTACCTTCTTCCCATGCTTTTGCCGATCTTTTATAAGATTCAATAGAAAAAGAATCTTGTTGCTCTCTAGTAAAATTCATTTCGCTAGCACAAAGCTCTGCGCTTACTCCCATGTGAATTCCTGTATAAGCGTCTAAAAGTCCATCACGTAGTAATCCATCAGTTAATTTTAAATCGCCAAGTTTCTGACCAATTCTTCCTTTATCTAAGTAATGTGGAATTTGCGACATATTTTCCATTCCACCAGTTACAACAACATCGTTGTCGCCAGCCAAAATAGATTGTACGCCTATCATCATGGCTTTCATACCTGATGAACAAACCTTGTTTACCGTTGTACAAGGTACAGTATTAGGAATTCCTGCTAGAATAGAAGCCTGTCTGGCTGGAGCTTGTCCTAAATTAGCCTGTATTACGTTTCCGAAGAAAACCTCTTCTATTAATTCAGGTTTAATGTTGATTTTGTCTAATGCTCCTTTTATTGCTATCGCACCTAGTTTTGTTGCAGGTACTGTAGATAAAGCTCCTCCAAAACTCCCAATAGGAGTTCTTGCAGCAGATACAATTACTACTTCTTTATTCATTATTTATGTTGGTTATATTGTATGGTTGTTCATTAGCTAATATAATTTTTTTTAAGTTAAAAAACTTATAAAATTAGCTGATTTAAGTTTTCTATTGCGGGAAATATTTGATGAAAAAATGTATCAGCTAGAAAACAAAAAAGCCACAGAATAACTGCAGCTACGTTTCTAATGGGATTGATTTCTATTTTTTTGAGTATTTATATGTACTGAACTACCATTATAATAAAATACACAAATAGTACTACTAAGCCTGTATTTACAACCTTTACTATTATTTCTTCCAATAGATCATCATTCATAGCTGTAGAATTTAGAAGGTTATTAAAAATAAATATGAGAGAGGATATTAAAGGTATTAAAAATGGAATAGTTGATAGTTGTGTTTTGTGTAAGTTGTTAACAGTCAATAATATCAGAGATGTTTTTGTATAGTTTATTATGGGTTCAATGTTTTATCAACCACGTTTATTGAAAGTTATTAACAAAAAAAGTAGAGTTATTAACTAA
>CAZIYK010000101.1:1397-7130 GCA_964543445.1 uncultured Flavobacteriales bacterium | reverse complement strand
CAGTTTTTCGGTGGATGGCGTCCGGCGCCGCTTCAGCCAGTCGATCCACACGCAACTGTCAATCAGGTACACGTCTGCGAGTGGCGTGCCGTTCGGCGATGACGGCGTAGTCCGGGTCGATCAGCTCCATGCCCTGAAGCTCCTTGAGCTTGCGCAGCCGGTGCCGCATGACCAGATCGTGCAGTGCCATCTCCACCACTTCTCGTTTGGTCTTGGCGCCGGAAAGCTTCATAGCCTCGGCCACCAGTTCATCGTCGAGCACGATATTGGTTCTCATCATCGTACACCTCCCAATGTGCATTGTAGCCGCTGAAGGGAAGGAGCCCCAATCATGAACAACGAAAGATTCTGGCAAACCAAGCTCGATGCCCGCCTGCACGATCCGGGTGAAAAGTCGCTGATCCTGATGCGTACCCGCGCGGGCCACGAGGGTGGCACGGTCAAGGCCCTGCGCGAGGCACTGGCGCTGCACTCGGTTGATACGGCGGCGGTCAAGCGCGCCGACTGGTGGGCCTCTGCGGCTGATCGCCCACAGTGGCCGAAGGATTTCGGCGACCAGGTGCGCTGGACCAACGAACCGGTGCTGATCCATCCCGTCAGCGGCGAACAGATCGACCTGCGCGCGCAGGGGCGGCTGAAGGAAACCGAACCCGACGACATCGCTGCACGCAGCCTGGCACACTTCGACCGCCTGCGGGAACAGTGTGGCAACGACCCGAAAAGGACCCTGCTCGCCTTCTGGCGCTTCGGCCCTGAACTGAACGAGCAGGAAGACGACGCCAAGCTGGGCGCCCTCTGGCGGCAACTGCCCGCCGACAGCCGGGTGCCTGACCATTCCATCTGGGAGCACCTGGATCTGACCTCTGCCTTTGCCGGAGCTTTTGCCGGAGACGAAAACGGGGAGGCGGCGTTGCTGGCGATGAGCATCGGCCCGGTACAGCCCTTCATCGCCGCCGCCCGTTCCACCTCCGACCTCTGGGCTGGCTCGCACCTGCTGGCGCGTCTCGCCTGGGAGACCATGAGACCACTGGTCGAGGAACTGGGGCCGGACGCGGTGCTCTTCCCGAGCCTGCGCGGTATTCCACAGGTCGATCTCTGGCTGCGCGACCGGTGTGGCTTGCCAGATGAACTGTTCAGTGATGCCCTCTGGAAGCGGAGCGCCAACGCCGACGCCAATCCGCTCTTCGCGGCTGCACTGCCCAACCGGTTCGTCGCGCTGGTGCCGGCGGGGCGTGCCCGAATCCTGGCCGAGCGCTGTCGCGACCATGTCCGTGACTGGATGCAACGGGTGGGCAGACAGGTGGTCGAGCGGCTGCTCCAGGAGGCAGGTGAGTCGCTGGATGAATCCCTCTATTGCTTCGAGCAGGCCCGCCGCCAGCTTGCGGGTTTCCCCGAAGTGCACTGGGCCTCGGTGCCCTTTTCGCTGATCGGCGCCACGCCTGATGGCAAGCAGGTTACCGATACCGCGCAGCTTTCCGAGGCGATGGCCCCCTTCTTCGGCGCCGTGTCGGATGAGCCGGTCGGTTTCCTCGCCGGCAAGGCCTGGGAGGTGTTGCAAAGGGATATCCAATGGGAAGACGGGACCGACTTTTTCATCCCCAATCCCGGCGTGCTCTATCCGGCCATCTACGAGCTGGCCGAGCGGGTCCTGGCGGCAGCCAAGTCGGTTCGTTCCTTCGAACAGATGGACGAACGCGGCTGGCGCGACTCCCTGACCGGCGAGGCCGAGTGGCTGACCACCGACAGGCATCAGCTCGACCGCTCCTGTCGTCAGCAGAGCGATACCCTCTGGGCAAGGATCGCCCAGAAGCGGCCCGCCTGGGCGAAGCAGGGCGAGCATCTGGGGACGCTGTCGGCGGTCAAGCGGCTCTGGCCGACCCTGTTTGCCGAGGAGGTCGGCACGGCAGTTGGGCGTGATTTTGGCCGCTTCGTCGTCTCCACTCACACCATGGCGCTGGCCCGTCAGCTCGACCATTGGTTGGAGCACGGCGGCCTGACCGCAGACGGTTACAGCGAAGTGGCCGGGAAGATTGAGCGCGACCGCGTGGCACTGCCGGTGCGCTTGCTATTGCGCCACCGTGACAACCCTGCCCTGAAGGATGCCCGCAGCCTGCTGGCATTGATGGAACAGGCGCAAGAGTCCGAGACCGATGCCGGGGCCGATGCCGAGGCCGAGCGCCTCCGCCGGGTGGTACGCGACACCCTGAAACGGGGCGCTGGAGACCGGGATGACTTCCGCTTCGAGACCTATTACGGCCTGCTGCTGATGGACGGGGACCGCATGGGGGCCCTGCTGGCCGAGGGCGGTGGCGTCAACTTTGGTGAGAGCTTCCACCCGGCCATCCGCCAACAGTTCGAGGCGCGGGTGGATCGTAACCCTCGGCTGAAGGCTTACGCCGAGACCCCGCGCCCTCCGTCACCCGGTCGCCACATGGCGATCTCCGGAGCGCTCAACGACTTCGCGTTGCGCCTGGTGCCGCACATCGTCCAGCGGGAGTACCTCGGGCGGCTGATCTATGGCGGTGGTGACGATGTGCTCGCCATGCTGCCGGTAGCCGACCTGCTGCCGGCCGCGGCACGGCTGCGCGATGCCTGGTCGGGTGTCAGCCGCTTCGCCCCATTGGACAAGGACGACAGCCTGCGCAGAAAACTGCAGCTGAAGAAGGGTCACGCCCTGCTCGATGGCGACCTGTTGCGGACGATGGGCGCCAGGGCTACTGCCAGCGCCGGGCTGATCGTCGCCCACCACCAGACACCGTTGACCCGCGTATTGCGCGAGCTGCGCGCGGCGGAGCGGGTGGCCAAGGAGCAGGGCGGTCGCGACGCCCTGCACATCCGGGTACTCAAGCGCTCCGGCGGCGACCTGAATCTGACCCTCAAGTGGGATCAGCTCGCCGTCTTCCAGCGGCTGCTCGCCTTCCTGCGCGAACCCGGCGTCTCGCGCCGCGCCGTCTATCACTGTCTGCAGTGGCTACGCGACCTTCCCGAACCCGGAGGCGATGGTGAGATGGTGGCACAGCTGCTGGGTTACCAGTTCCGCCGCCAAGCGGGCGGCAAGACCACCGCAAACGCGCACGACGTGGAACGGCTGGCTGCGGACATCGCTAGGCTGGCAGTTGGCCGTGACCAGGCCTTGGACTGGACCGGAAATTTCCTCTCGGTGGCGGAATTTCTTGCCCGCGAGACCCGCGCCACCGACCGGCAGCATCCGGCTGACGACAAGCCAGAAGGAGAAGCGGCATGAACGCGCACTTTCTCGAACCGCTGGACGTGCTCTTTCTGCGCGGGAACCGCCTGTTTGGCGATGCCGGCAGCTATGGAGAGTCGATGGTGCCGCCTTGGCCCTCGGCCGTGGCCGGGGCGATCCGCTCGGCCATCCTCGCACGCGACGGCATCGATCCCGCTGCATTCGGCACGGGAGAGATCGAACACGTCACCTTGGGCACGCCGGGCAGGCCCGGCGACTTCCAGATCACCGACTTCCAGCTTGCCTGGCGCGGCGAAAGCGGCGAGGGGCGGCTGGAACGCCTCTACTGGCTCCCGGCCGACCTGGTCGCGACCAGGAGCGATGCCGGCGGGATCGAACTGCACCGAATCACACCCCATCCCCCCGGTTATGGCATCGATAGCTCGATGCCGACCGTGCAGCTCCCGGTGCTGGCCCAGCAAGACCGCACCAAGCCCGCCTCCGGCCTCTGGTTGAACGAAGCGGGGATGGCCAACTGGCTGGCCGGTGAGCTGCCCGATGTCGACCGGCATCTGGTTGCGGCAGACAGGCTCTGGGGCTTGGACGAGCGGGTGGGCATCGGCATGGACAGGGCCTCCCGCCGCGCCGACGACGGAAAGCTGTTCACCCTGCAGGCGGTGGTAATGAAACCGGGCGTCGGCTTCGTCGCCAGCGTCGAGGGCGATGCGCTGGACGACGGTGTCCTGTTGCGTTTCGGTGGCGACGGTCGGGGCGCGGTCGTCAGCCGGGTCGATGCACCGGCGCCGCAAGGTGACCTGACGGCCATTGCCGAGGCCGGGCGCTGCCGTCTGGTGCTGACCACACCCGGCATTTTTCCAGACGGCTGGCGTTTGCCGGGCATGGCCGAAGACGCTGGCTTCGAACTGCTCGGCGTGCGCGGTCGCGTGGTCTGCGCCGCCGTGCCGCGTGCCGAGGTGATCTCCGGCTGGGACCTGGCCCGCTGGCAGCCCAAGCCCGCTCAGCGTGCCGCGCCGGCCGGCAGCGTCTACTGGCTGGAAGACCTCGAGGCCACGCCAGAACAGCTTCGCAAGCTTGCCGACCACGGCCTCTGGCCAGCGTCTGGCTACGATGCCAGGCGCCGGGCCGAGGGCTTCAACTGTTTCGTCTTTTCCACCTACTGATCGAGGAGCAGATCATGTTCGAAAAACAGGCAGCCGTTTTTCTGTATGCCGTAAGCCCCGTGCACATGGGCGCCGGCACCGCTACCGGCCTGATCGACAACCCCATTCAGCGCGAGCGCCACACCAATCACCCGAGCTTTGCCGGCTCGGGCATCAAGGGGGCGGTGCGGCATTCCTTCGAGTCGCTGGGGGGCGACCCGATGCTCATCGAGCATCTGTTCGGGCCGGAATCGGGCAATGCCTTGCACGCCGGCGCGGTCAGCTTTGGCGACGCCCAGCTGGTCGCCTTCCCGGTGCGCAGTCTCCGGGGGGGCTATGTCTACGCCACCTGCCCGCAGGCGCTGGCCCGCGCCCAGCGGCTGCTGCGGCTGACCGGGAACCGCTGCGACTGGACGATCCCCGAGGTTGAGGAGCTGCACTGCCGGCTCGCAAATGGCAAGCTGTTGTCCAATGGCAACAAGCTGCACCTGGAGGCCTTCGAATACGACGCCGCGACCGACGACAGCCTCGCGGCGACAGCAAAATCACTGGCAGAACTGGCGATCCCGGACCTGTCGGAGTACGCCTTCTTCCGCGACAAGCTCGCCTCTGACCTGGTGATTCTCTCCGACACCGATTTCGCCTACTTCGCCGAGAACGCGACCCTGGTGGAGCCTCATGTTCGGATCAATCCGGAAACCGGCACGGCGGATTCGGGCGGTCTGTTCTACACCGAGAACCTGCCGCCGGAATCCCTGTTGATCGCGCCGCTGATGGCCAGCCGGACCCGCAGCGGCACGGACGATCTGGATGCCGCCGAGGCGATGCTCAAGATTCGCAATGTCATCGACAACCGGCTGTTGCAGATCGGCGGCGACGCCACCACCGGTCGTGGACTGGTGGTGGCCCAGGTGCAGGGAGGGATGTGACTATGCAACAGACCATGGAACAGCGACGGGCGGCCCATGCCTGGAGGAAGGCAAAGGAAGGCGTACAACAACACGGCAAGGACTATGTCAACGACGCCAAGGGTCTGCCGGCACTGATCATGAATTCCGGCCTGATGCAGGTCATGGCGTTTCTTGAAGGAAAAGGCGGGCGTCACGAGACACTGGCAGCCCACTTGCGCGACTGGCTGCACCAGGTGCAGGGCACTCCGGTTGGTTTCGAACCCTTCATGCAGCATCTGCTGGAGGCCGAACCGCGTGAATTCCAGGCCATCACCGCGGAGTCCTTCGCCTGGCTGCGCTGGCTGCGGCAGATGGCGCCGGCCGTCAAAAAGGGAGGTTCCTGAGATGGCCATCGCAGCGATACCCGAATACATCGACCAGCAAGACCTGTCGGAAGCCTCGCCAGGGATGCGCTTCTCCATGTATCTGCGGATCT
>CAZIYK010000101.1:0-1297 GCA_964543445.1 uncultured Flavobacteriales bacterium | reverse complement strand
TCAAACAGCAGAGGATGGATGCCGCCATTGCGCACGTGAAACGGGAGCGTGGACGATTCCCGGCGCTATGGCACAAGAACGACCAGGGTGCCCAATCGGCTTGGAAACGGGTCAGCGGCTTGAGTGACGGCGACAAGGCGCGGATGCAGGCGCTGGTTGCTCGTCAGCAGGCGCTGGCATCGAACGCCTGCGCCGGCGACGAGGTGATGGTGGTCGATGGCGAGGCGGTGGCCCCCTTCACCACCGGCCTGGGCAATGAACACCCGTTGGAGAACGGCTTTGCCTTTCTCTGGCCCTATGGCTTGCCCTACCTGCCGGGTAGTGGGGTCAAGGGGGTGCTGCGCCAAGCGGCACGGGAACTGGCCGGCGTTGGTGCCGCTGAATGGGACATGGAATCGGATTGGACCGCAACGGCCATCGACGCCCTGTTCGGCAAGCAAGACAGCAACGACGCTCGCCGGGGCGCCCTGAGTTTCTGGGACGTGATCCCGGGCATAGAAGGCGACAAGCTGATGGTGGAGGTGATGACAGGCCACCAGAGCCATTATTACATGCAAGGGAACTCGCCTCACGAATCCGGCCAGCCGATTCCCGTGTATTTCCTCACCGTGCCTCCGGGCTCGCGCTTCACCTTTCACGTGGTGTGCGATCGGCCTTTCCTGTGCCGCATTGCACCGGAGCTGGCCGAAAACGACCGTTGGAGGCGCATGCTGCAACAGGCCTTCGAACACGCCTTCGACTGGCTGGGCTTCGGCGCCAAGACTGCAGTGGGCTACGGCGCCATGCGGTTTGACGAGGCCGCGACCCGGGAGCGGGAGGAGCAGGCCAGGCAACGGGCATTCGCGCAACTGTCGCCCGAGGAACAGACCCTGGAAGCCCTTCGCAAGACCTTCGAGGAAGAACAACACAAGGGGCTGCTGTCAGCCGGTTGTCAGACCGCGCAAAAACGTCTGGAACTGCTGAAGGCCGCACAGGCCTGGGAAACCCCCGCACATCGTCGGCGTGCCGCCCGATTGATCCGCCAGACCCTGAAGGCGCTGCCCTGGAGCAAAAAGCAGAAGAGGCAGGGCATAGCCGACGAACTCGCGAAACTGGAAGCGGAATAACGAGGCCCCCATGCCCCACGCCCTCATCACCTTTCTCGGCCGCACACCCCGCGGGGAACAGAGCTACCGCACCACCTGTTACGACTTCGGTGACGGCGTCGATTGTGAGCCACTGGCCTTCTTCGGCTGGGCGCTGCAGCGGCGGCTTCGGCCGAACCGGCTGGTGGTGCTGGGCACGCCGGGCAGCATGT
>CAZIYK010000100.1:2481-7131 GCA_964543445.1 uncultured Flavobacteriales bacterium | reverse complement strand
GCAAATGTAAGTCCGAAAATAATAGCCCACGACATTGGTCCCCAGAAAACAACATTATCACCACCAAAGTATATTTGAGGATCGTATTCAGTAAATGCTGTAAAGAAATCTATATTCATTCCTGTAGCAAGTGGTAGCAATCCTAGAATTGTAGTAATTGCAGTAAGCAATACAGGACGTAAACGTTTCTCACCTCCAGTTACTATCATTTCCAAAATTTGTTCTTTGTTTAGGTAAGCTTTGTCGTCGAGTCCAAGTTCCATCTTTTTATTTTCGATAAGTAAGTTGGTGTAGTCGATAAGTACAATGGCATTATTTACCACAATTCCGGCAAGCGAAACTATACCTATCATCGTCATCATAATAATGAAGTGCATTTGGAAAACTACTAATCCCAATAGTACTCCTATCAAACTCAACACCACCGAACTTATTATTATTAACGGTGTTGATGTTGAATTAAATTGAGCTACAATAATCAAGAAAATCATAAATACAGCAATCAGAAGAGCCTTAGACAAGAAAGCCATTTCCTTAGATTGTTCTTCTTGTTGACCTGTAAATTGCAATGTAATTCCTTCCGGAAGAGAGTAATCTTTTAATTCCTCTTTAATCTGAGCAACTACTTCGTTTGCATTTGCATCTTCGGTAACACTAGAATAAACAGTTATAAGTCTATCTAAATCTTTACGTTTTACGGTAGAGAAAGTAGAAGTTAATTTTGCATGAGCAACAGCAGAAATAGGAACCTGTGCTATTCTTCCCGTTGACTGATCTCTGAATGTAATTAGCTGATCCATAATTGCTGATTGATCAACTCTGTATTTTTCTTGCAATCTTACATTTATCTCGTAGTTGTCTTCTCCATCTTTATACGTTGAAACTTCTTTACCGTAGATTGAAGTTCTAATAGCATCACCAATTTGCGCTGTAGATAGATTAAAACGACGAGCTTTTGCTCTATCAACAATCACTGGCATTTCTGGTTTTCCTTGGTCAACATCAATTTTTAGTTCATCAATACCATCAATTCCTGCATTGTTTATAAAGTGTTTTAATTTTTCTGCTTCGGCAAGTACAAGTTCGTAATCATCACCTTTAAGTTCAATATTAATTGCTGCTCCTTGTGGAGGTCCGTTTTTGTCTTTATCAACCGAAACTGTAAGTCCTGGATATCCTTTTACAGCATCTCTAATGTCCTCCAAAACATCTTTTGTTGATACTCCCCTACGCTCAGAACTTTCTCTAAATTCAACAGAAATTTTAGCCTTATTTGGTGTTGCTCCTAGCGATTGACCTTGGTTTGGATCGCCAGTACCTTCTCCAACTTGAGCAATCATAGCTTTCACCATGAAATTATAAGGATATTTTTTTCCGTTCTCGTCGGTTTCTTCAACTATATATTTGTTTGTTACTGCTAAAACTTTTTTCTCCAATTCCTTAGTTATTTCGTTTGTTAATTCAATATCTGTACCTATTGGATATTGAATGTAAACGAAGGCTTGGTTTGGCTCATTGCTAGGGAAGAAATCAACTTTTGGTGTGAATATTCCGAAAATAGCAATAGAAAAAATTAGCAGTGCAAAAGTACCTGATAAGAATAATAAAGGTCTTTTTCCTGTTAAAGCATATTTTATAGTTTTAGAATAATACAATTCTAGTGAAGGCATCAATACATTCTGAAACCATTTTGTTGCAGGCGATAAGAAATAAAGTTGAATCTGACCGAATATGGCAAATACCAACATCAAGTTACCAACAGCTATTTTGCCTTTAGCATGACTAGCAAAACCAATTACTAGAAATAATATTCCGAATGCAATTAATGAAAATGTTGATATTATCATTGTTTTGCGTGGAATAGGAGTTTCCTCTACCTTCATGTACATTGATGTAAGCACAGGATTTATAACCAAGGCTACAAATAGCGATGAACTTAAAACTATTATCAATGTAATAGGTAAATATTTCATGAATTCACCCATCATTCCAGGCCAAAAAGCCAATGGAACAAATGCAGCAAGTGTAGTGGCTGTTGATGCAATAATTGGCCATGCAACCTCTCCTGCTCCTTGTTTTGCCGCCTCTATTGGTTTGTATCCTTCGCTCATCAGTCGATAAATATTCTCGACTATAACAATACCGTTATCCACCAGCATTCCTAATGCCATTACCAAAGAGAATAATACCATTGTGTTAAGCGTTACTCCCAATGAATCTAGTACAATAAAAGATAGTAACATTGACAGAGGAATGGCTATACCAACAAAAAGAGCATTACGTAATCCTAAGAAAAACATAAGTACACCTACAACCAAAAGCATTCCTAATATTATAGAATTCTCTAGCTCTGCTACCTGTTTCTTAGTCTTATCAGACATATCATTGGTAATAGAAACATTTAGGTTGTGAGGAAAAATATCTTTTTTAGCTTCAACTATTATCTGATTTATTTTCTTCGAAGCATTAATAAGATTTTCACCAGAACGTTTCATTACATCTAGCATTACTACAGGATGCGAATACTCTCTAGCATAACTCTCTTTTTGCTTTTCTTTGAATTTTATTTCTGCTACATCTTTAAGGTAAACTACTTCCCTATTCTCTCTTTTAATAATAATGTTTCCTATTTCGTCAACATTATTAAACTCACCAATTACACGAATATTTCGTCTAACTCCACCACTTATGATGTCTCCACCAGAGATAGTCATGTTTTCGTATTTTATAGCATCTTCAATATCTCTGAAACTAATTTTCATTAGCTCAATTTTGTATCTATCAACAGCTATCTCAACTTCTTTATCCTGAATACCTCTAATTTCTACTTTTGTAATTTCGCTTAAATCTTCAATTTCATCTTCTAGATATTCAGCGTAATCTTTTAATTGATCTAGTGAATAATCTCCCGAAAGATTAATGTTCATTATTGGCATTAACTCACTAATGTTTTGTTCAAAAACATCAGGATCGGCAGGTAAATCTTTAGGAAAATCCTTGTCGCTTTTGGCTCTATCTACTTTATCTTTTACTTTTCGTAAAGCTTCTTCAGGTGTAACACTAAAATCAAATTCTACAACTATCATAGAAAAACCCTGCACACTAGACGAAGTTATTTTGTCTATCCCAGTTATTCCATTGACTTCTTTTTCAATAGGCCTTGTAATTAGTTTTTCTATATCTAGCGGACTGTTTCCGGGATAAGGAGTGGTAATGTATATTGTAGGTGTTACAACTTCGGGAAACGCTTCGCGAGCCATTCCTAGATATGCACCCAATCCGGTAATAAATATGATGAAAGTAAGTACTAATACAGTTACTTTATTGTCAACAGAAAACGATGACAACGAGAATTCTTTTATTTTATGTTTTTTCTCCATATCAAAAATATGTTTGAGGTTTGAAGTTTGTTGCTTGCTTGTTGATCAAACAATTAATCTCAAACAATTCTATAATTCTACTTTTATTTCCTGATTATCTTGAATACTTCTAGATCCTTTATCTACTACAATAGCATCAGGTTTAAGACCTTCTATAACTAAGGTTTCATTTTTATAAGACGGTCCCACTTTTATTGACGTTTTCTTACTTCTTTTTGTTCCGTCAACTTCAACTACTTCATACACGTAACTAGAACCATCGGGTGCATTCAGAATTACATTTGAAGGAATTACTACACCATTCTTTTTTAAGTCTAATAGTTTTATTACTGCTAATTGATTAGGCTTAATTAAGTGATCTTTGTTTTTTATGTTAATTACAATTCTGAAAGTTCTGTTAGCTGGATTTATGTAGTTTCCTATCATAGAAACTTTAGCAGGAATAGTCATTTCTAGATTTGGGAAATAAATATTTGCTTCAGAATCTTTTGTGATGTGTCTAAGGTATTTTTCAGAAACATTGGCTTCGATGTAAATATTATCGAGATTTATCAATCTTAATACAGGCATACCCGGTGCTGCCATCTCTCCTTGTTTAACGAAAATTTCATCAATAATTCCACTAAACGGAGCTTTAATACTTGTTTGCGATATCTGAGCTTTTAACGATGCTTTCTTGTTTTCTAAAGATTCTAAATTTGATTTTGCTTGCAGATACTGCATTTCAGAACCTATTTTCTTATCCCAAAGTCTTTTTTGTTTTTTATATGTAGTTCTTGCAAGTTCAATTCTTGTATCGAGTTCTTTTATACTGCGTTGCAAAACTTCGCTATCGAATTTAACCAATATCTGATCTTTCTTTACTTGCTGACCTTCTTTTACGTAAACCTTTTTTATAAGTCCACCAATTTCAGGATACAGAGAAATACTCTGATCAGAATTTACTGTACCTTGAATTTCTACGTAGTGTTTAAATTCTTTTTGTACCGATTTAATAGCACTTACTAAGTATAATTTTTTTGATGGATCAAGTGCGTTTATCTCTTTTTCAACATCTTTAAGTTCTTTGCTAACTTTGTT
The DNA here is from genome assembly GCA_964543445.1 of uncultured Flavobacteriales bacterium. Lineage (GTDB taxonomy): Bacteria > Bacteroidota > Bacteroidia > Flavobacteriales > JADGDT01 > JADGDT01. Next base: position 2,671 of record CAZIYK010000100.1, on the reverse strand, counting down.
GAATACTATTTTCAAAGAATCTTTTTTTGCCTTTAATTCTTTAAGACTGCTAGTAGATTTATTTTCTTCAGAATTGTTGCCACACGATGCGATAGTTAATGCCGCAATGGCTGTAAGGTATAGTATTGATTTTTTCATCATTGTTATATTTTCTTTTGACTTTTAGTTCTTAGCTTTTGGTTGGTTTTAT
>CAZIYK010000100.1:0-2381 GCA_964543445.1 uncultured Flavobacteriales bacterium | reverse complement strand
TTCTTCACTTGGTCTAATTTTCAAAAATCTATCCATGGCAGCTTTTGATTGTATTAGTGCAAATATCGATTGAACGTAAGCTTTTTGAGTTTTAAACATTTGAATTTCAGCGTTAGATAAATCTAAACTTGTTGACATTCCTTCGAAATATTTTGTTGCTTCTTTTTCTCTAATTGTTTTAGAAAGTTCCATGTTGTCTTTGGCTGTGTAGTATTGATTTATAGAATACAAGTAAGTATTTTTTGCTTTCTGGAAATCTAAAATCAACTTCTGAGTAGTTTCGTACTGAGTGTTTTCAGCTTTTTCTAATTCTATTTTTGCTTGTTGAACTTTTACGTGTTTTAAACCAGAGTTGAAAATAGGAATTTTCATACTCACACCCACCATTTGACTTCCATACCAATCCTGATCAGAACTCAAGAAATCGAAGTCGTCAGAGAAGGCATCTTGCTTTGCTGTGTAAAATGCATTGATACTTGGCAAGTATTTCGATTTTTCTAGTTTAGCTAAAAGTTCTTTTGACTTTACTTTGTTAGTTTCAATTTCGTAATCTATGTTGTTTTCAACGTCAAAGCCAAGTTCAGCAAGAGATTCATCAAGGTTGTTTAGTAGTAGAAATTCTATTCCATTTTCTAATTTAATAGGAGCATTAATATCCATTCCCATTGTGAATTTCAACATTTGATAAGCTGTTTCTCTTTCTCTTTCTATTTTGAATAGTTCATTTTTTGTTGATGAAACAAGTATTTGTAATTGTTGTACATTTTGCTCTTCAACCAAACCACTTTCGAAATAAGCAGTAGTTTGTTCTAAATTTTCTTCAAGAGTTTTTAAGTTTTCTTTCAGGATGTTTACAAATTCATCATTCAGAATTGCTCCTGCGTATGCACTAGTTACGGCTTCGTCAATTAGTGTTTCTGATTTGAATTCGGCTAGTTCAGAAATCTTTTTATAAACCGAAGCTGATTGTAATCCTACTATATACGAACCATCGAAAATTAACTGTGTAACGGTTAATGATGCCGAAGTAGAATTTGGAGATCCCATCTGTATAAAAGAAGTGTTCTCTTGTCCTGAAGGATCGGTTATTGTTAATGGAATAACTCCTAGAGTTAAATTGTTTGTGTAATCTATTTTACCACTTACCTGAGGTAAACCAAAAGCAGTAGTTTCCCACACTTTTTTCTTAGCAGCAAGTACATCTTTTCTTGCATTTTTCATCTTGTAGTTGTTCTCTAAAGCATAACTTCTAGCTTTAGCAATACTCAAACTAAGACTATCTACTGCAACTTCCTGACCATTTGCAACATTGGTAGTTAGCAATGTTAGGAATACAATTACTATAGTTTTGATTTTATCTAACATATTCTATTTAGTTATTTTTATTTTCAATGATTGACAATCCTTTAGAGGTAGCAATTCCTCTGAGGTGGTAAATCATGTATTGATGTTTAATTTCTTTTATTTCAAATTCCTTAGCAGGAAAAAAATCTGGATTTATTAAAATAAAATTTGTGCTGTAGTCAAGTTGAGCCATTATTTCAATATTCAAATCTTTTCTGTAAAGACCATCATCTATACCTCTTCGGAGATTGTCTTTTATCATTTCTATAATAGCTTCTCGTTGTCTGTTGCGTAGTTTTGTATGTATTTCGGGGTAATATTTTTGAAACTGATGTATAACCGATGGATTAAAACTAGTAATGGTTTCGCATACTATATTTTCTATCTCGAGTAATTCGTTAATTGGGTCTAACTTCTTTTTCAGTAATTCGTTTATGTTAGAAAGAACTTTGTCCGAAATGCTAAAACTAGTTTTTTCTATTAATTCATTTTTGTCTTTAATTACTGTGTAAAGAGTCTTCTTAGAAATACCAAGTTTTTTCGAGATGTCGTCCATGGTTACGCTTTTAACACCGTATTTCATGAAAACCTCTCCTGATTCTTCTAATACTCGTTTTAGAAGGTCTTTATTCATAGTTTTTTTAGATTAAGAGTCAATGGATTACCACGTAAAAGTAAAGAAACTTTAGAAACAAAAAAAGTTTCTCACGTATTCTAAGATTTTATTCTTACCACGAACACATATAATGGGTAAAATATTGTATAATCTAATCAATAAAAAACATGATATACTTCTATTGTGAAATATGACGACGGACATGTATGTGATTTTATATATATATTATTGTTTTTGAATTACATATTGTAACCTATTGTATTTTAATACCTTAAAATGATGAATTTTGGATAAATTTTATTTGTGAGATAAAATCAATAAGTCTATATTTGCAGTGAGTAATTCGATAGGGTTACTTTTTCATGGTAAATTTGGGTAGTTACTAGGCTTGTAGATTCTTCTGCAAGCCTTTTCCTTTTTT
>CAZIYK010000099.1:0-7181 GCA_964543445.1 uncultured Flavobacteriales bacterium | reverse complement strand
CTACCTATAGATTTATAACCTTTTACACTTGTAAATTCTTCTATATTAATTTCTCTATTTTCTAGTTTTTCTTTGCCCCTAGTCTTAGCAAATTCTATTTCCACAATCGGTCTGTAATCCAATGCAACTCTTAGCAAGAAACTCTTTGGTGCTTCGCTAATAAACAATTCCTCTTTTTCGAATCTATCAAAATGAAAACGTTTTACATAGTATTTCTTTTTCTCTCCATCGAAATAGATAGCCGATATAGGTAAGTTTTCGTCCCATTTTTCGAGAATAAACATATCATCATCAAAGTGGGTATTTAATTCAGGTTTTATCAATTTAATGGTTCCTCTAGTAGTGATTACCATCAATCTGTCATCTCCCACAAACTCCCCTAAAAGCCTTCCTCTTTCTTCTACATTTAATCGTTTTACAGTATCGTCGTACCAAATTTTACGTGCAGCAAGTGTAGAAACTCCTTTTTCTTTCAACTCAATTTTACGTATTGGCAATTTAGTAACCTGATTACCCTTTACACCTCTACCTTTTACATCTAAATCTGCAAAATCAACGTCAAACTTCAGTTTTTTTACTTTTTGTTGCAATTTTAGAATAACACTAACTACTTCTGCTTCACCATTAGGATTTGCAGTAAAATAAAGCAACTTACTTCCTTTTGTTCCTGTAGTGATATCGTATTCCTTATCACGAGTTATAGATGTAACATTGAACCTTTTCTTATAGGCTATACCTGTAACTCCATCTAAATAAATTGTATTGTAAACAGTACGTTTGTCTCCTTTCTTGAAAACAGCTACATGGATGATGTCTTTACCAAAAAAAGCTTTTGACGAGACTTTAGAAACTGTCATCTTTCCATTTTTACGGAAAACAATTACATCATCAATATCAGAACATTCGCTTACAAATTCATCTTTTTTGAGTGATGTACCTACAAAACCATCTTTGCGATTTACGTAAAGCTTCTCGTTTCTGATAACAACTTTAGATGCAACAATATCATCAAACAACCTTATCTCTGTTTTACGCTCTTTTCCTTTACCGTATTTCTTTTTAAGGTTCTTGAAATAGTCAATTGCAAACTCAATTAGATTATCTAAACTATGCTGAATATTGGCTATTCTTTCTTCTAAAGAATCGATATAAAGTTGTGCTTTATCTAAATCAAACTTCGAAATTCTCTTAATCTTAATTTCGGTTAATCTTATAACATCATCGTCAGTTACTTCTCTAACCAAATTTTTAGTATAAGGTTTCAGTCCTTTGTGTATTGCCGACATTACTCCTTCCCACGTTTCCTCTTCTTCAATGTCTAGATAAATTCTATTTTCTATAAAAATCCTTTCGAGAGACGACATATGCCATTGCTCTTTTAACTCGTGCAACTGGATTTCTAACTCCTTCTTAAGTAAATCTACAGTGTTTGTAGTAGATGATTTCAGAATATCTGAAACTCCTATAAACTGAGGTTTATCGCCATCAATTACACAACAAAGAGGCGATATAGATATTTCGCAATCAGTAAATGCAAATAGAGCATCTATGGTTTTATCTGGCGAAATATTTGGAGGAAGATGAATAATAATTTCAACATCAGCCGCTGTATTATCTTCTATCTTCTTAATCTTAATTTTACCCTTATCATTTGCTTTAAGTATAGAATCTATCAACGATGAAGTGGTTGTACCAAAAGGAATTTCTACGATTTTAAGGGTACGCTTGTCTTCTATAACTATCCTACTTCTAACTCTGACTTTTCCACCTCTAAATCCATCATTATAGTTTGAAAAATCCGCTATTCCGCCTGTTAAGAAATCAGGTAATAATTCAAACTTTTTACCTTTTAGGAAATTAATTGATGCATCAATAAGCTCATTAAAGTTGTGAGGCATAATTTTGGTTGAAAGTCCAACAGCTATACCTTCAACTCCCTGAGCCAATAATAAAGGAAATTTCACAGGCAAGTGCACAGGCTCCTTATTACGACCATCATAAGACAACTGCCACTGTGTGATTTTTGGATTGTAAGCAACTTCAAGAGCAAATTTTGATAGACGAGCCTCGATGTAACGAGGTGCTGCTGCCCTATCGCCAGTAAGAATATTTCCCCAGTTTCCCTGAGTATCAATAAGTAAATCTTTCTGACCAAGCTGAACCATCGCATCACCAATAGATGCATCACCATGAGGATGATATTTCATGGTATTACCTACAAGATTGGCTACTTTGTTGTACCTACCATCATCAAGCTCTTTAAGCGAATGCATTATCCTGCGCTGAACAGGCTTTAACCCATCAAATATATCAGGAATAGCTCTTTCTAGAATAACATACGAAGCATAATCCAAGAACCAATCTTCGTACATACCTGATATTTTCTTCACTTTAACATCTTCATGTACTTCATTAGATTGCTCCTCTTCCGAATTGTGTTCTTCGCTGTTGTTTTCGTCAGAGTTTAATTCTTCTTCGTATTGGTCGTCGTTCATTTATTATTCCTTTTATAAAATCAATTAACTAAAATAGATTTATTATTCTTCAACACGTTGTTCAATGATTTTTCCAAAGTAGAAAGTTCATTCTTATTTAAATAACTCACTGATGTTTTCAAAACAGTTTTTTTATCCTTACTATTCAAATGCAGATAAAGTGTCTTCTTTAAAAATGATTTTTCTATTTCAAAATCAACCAACTTTGATTTTGGAAATTCAGCCGAAAAACGTTTACCTGTAACGTTCGATATTAAAACTGGCTCTGATGCTTTTACAACCAACGCTTCTCCATCGCTATCATATTCAAAAAACGGTAATCCCAACCAATACAATATCAAAAGTGAAACACTAAAAATAGAGATGAAAAAATATTCTCCTAGAAAATTATGATAATGACCTGTAATCATATCATCAATAACTCCAATCACAAATACCAAAAACACAAAAGTGTAAACTGCTGATATTTGTTTTTTCGCTCTACTGTTTTTAATAACCATAATGGATCTAGTAATTATTTTCTATAACTTTTAGTTTTTAATTATTTCTAAAGATCTTCTTCTATAACCTCATTTTCCAACCTAAGATTTTCTATAATAAATTGTTGCCTATCCTGAGTATTTTTACCCATATAGAACCTCAACAAATCTTCTATAGTTGTCTCCTTATCCAACATCACTGGTTCTAATCTTATATCTTGTCCTATGAAGTGTCTAAACTCATCTGGAGATATTTCTCCCAATCCTTTAAATCGAGTTATCTCTACCTTATGTTTCAACTCAGAAATTGCATTTTGTTTCTCCTCGTCGGAATAGCAATAGAATGTTTTTTTCTTATTCCTAACTCTAAACAATGGAGTTTCTAGTATGTACAGATGTCCTTCTTTAATTAATTCAGGAAAAAACTGAAGAAAGAATGTAATAAGCAGAAGTCTAATATGCATACCATCGACATCGGCATCGGTAGCAATTACAATATTATTATATCGCAAATTTTCTATACCATCCTCTATATTTAAAGCTGCTTGCAAAAGATTGAATTCTTCATTTTCATATACAATCTTCTTTGTTAAACCATAGCAATTCAACGGCTTACCCTTCAATGAAAATACGGCCTGAGTGTTTACATCGCGAGATTTGGTAATTGAACCACTTGCTGAATCTCCCTCGGTAATAAATAAAGTTGTTTCTAACTGACGTTCTGCTTTCTGATCGCCATAATGTATTCTACAATCTCTAAGTTTCTTGTTGTGTACACTAGATTTCTTTGCTCTATCTCTAGCTAGTTTTTTAATTCCCGATAATTCTTTTCTTTCTCGTTCGGCCTGCAGAATCTTTTTAAGCATTGCATCTGCAACCGTAGGATTTTTGTGTAAATAATTATCTAACCTTGTTTTAATAAAATCATTTACAAACGTTCTTATTGTTTGCAAACCTGGCCCCATCTCCACAGAACCCAATTTAGTTTTGGTCTGCGATTCGAAAATAGGTTCCATCACTTTTATACTGATGGCAGCAACAATTGACTTTCTAATATCGGCTGCATCAAAGTTCTTATTGAAAAACTCACGTATGGTTTTTACTACTGCTTCGCGAAATGCTGTTTGATGTGTACCTCCTTGCGTTGTATGCTGACCGTTTACAAATGAATAATATTCCTCGTTGTACTGAGTTTGAGAGTGAGTCATTGCCAATTCTATATCCTCATCTTTTATATGAATTATTGGATAAATTATTGGATTTGTAATGTTGTCAGTCAACAAGTCTTTTAAACCATTCTCTGAATAAAATTTCTCTCCGTTATAAATTATAGTCAACCCAGGATTCAAGTAAACATAATTACGAACCATACGTTCTACATACTCCTTACGAAACTTGAAATTTGGAAAAATCTTCTCGTCAGGTATAAAGGAAATCTTTGTACCTCTTCGCAAACTTGAGTTTACAGGCTCGTCGTCAACAATTTTTTCTCCTAATGAAAATTCAGATACTTTTGTCTGACCATCTCTAATGGATTGAACTTTAAAAAACTTCGATAAAGCATTAACTGCTTTTGTTCCCACTCCATTAAGTCCAACTGATTTTTTAAATGCTCTGCTATCGTACTTTCCTCCTGTGTTTATTTGCGACACACAAGCGTTAACTTTCCCCAATGGAATTCCTCTACCGTAATCTCGAACAGTAACAAGATTATCTTTAATTGATAATTCAATAGTTTTCCCTACTCCCATCACAAACTCATCGATGGAATTATCAATAATTTCTTTTAATAATATATAAACACCATCATCCTGAGAAGACCCATCTCCTAATTTCCCAATGTACATACCTGGTCGCATCCTGATATGCTCTTTCCAATCGAGGGATTTTATGTTGTCTTCTGTGTATGAATTGGCAGCCATATATTAGTAAAATTTTTCTGCGAATAAATTATCAACGGCATTGTAACAACCTGATAATTAACTACAGCATAGGGTTAAGATAGTTTTTTCTTCTAATTTCTAAATATATCATAAATTATAAAAGATTTCACTTTTATAAAAAACTTTTATCAACATAGTAATGTTAAAAAAGATTGGGTATTCAGACATCATAAAAAAACATTTATCTCGGTAAATATAAAAAACAAAAACTCCCAAACATTCAATAAAGAACATTTGGGAGTGAATGTATTCTAACTACTTATAAGGACTACACATTAAACAAGAAGTGCATAACATCACCATCTTGTACTACGTATTGTTTTCCTTCTACTCTTAATTTTCCTGCATCTCTACATTTTGATTCCGATCCATACTTAATATAATCTTCGTAAGAAATCACATTTGCACGAATAAATCCTTTCTCGAAATCAGTGTGAATTACCCCTGCTGCTTGTGGAGCCGTAGCACCCACAGGAATAGTCCAAGCTCTTACTTCTTTTACTCCTGCTGTAAAATAAGTCTGCAACTTAAGCAATGCATAAGCCTTCTGAATTAATCTAGAAACACCAGGTTCAGTAAGTCCTATTTCTTCCAAAAACATTTGTTTCTCTTCAAACTCATCCAACTCAGCAATATCAGCTTCTACTGCTGCTGCAAGAACAATTATTTCAGAATTCTCATTCTTTATTGCCTCTTCTACTTGTTTTACGAAATCATTACCATCTTTTGCAGATGCCTCATCTACATTACAAACATAAAGCACAGGCTTGTCAGTAAGTAATTGCATAGATGTAATCAAATCTCTATTATCATAATCTACAGCTCTTGCAGAAATCCCATTACCTAAAGCATCTTTAAATATCTCAAGTATTTCTACGTTTTTCTTACCTTCCTTATTTCCTGTTTTTGCAAGTTTCTTCTCTTTCTCAAGTCTCTTCTCTACAGTTTCAAGATCTTTTAACTGCAATTCCATTTCTATGATATCTCTATCTCTAACAGGATCAACAGAACCTTCAACGTGAGTAATATTCTCATCTTCGAAACATCTAAGCACGTGGATAATCGCATTAGTTTCGCGAATGTTTGCCAAAAACTTATTTCCAAGTCCTTCTCCTTTTGAAGCTCCTTTCACCAATCCTGCAATATCAACGATATCAACAGTAGCAGGTTGCACTCTCTCTGGATTTACTAACTCCGAAAGTTTTGTCATACGCTCGTCTGGCACAGTTACAACTCCCTCATTAGGCTCAATTGTACAAAATGGAAAGTTTGCCGATTGCGCTTTTGCATTCGAAAGACAGTTAAACAATGTTGATTTTCCAACGTTAGGCAATCCTACAATACCACACTTCATATCTTTATAATTTTATTACTCACAATTAGTAAACCACAATAATAAGCCACTAAGGAGATGTTATTTTTTCTATTTTAAAACGAGTGCAAATGTACTCAAATTTAACGCATAAAAAAAAGCTCCTTTTTCAAGGAACTTTTTTACGTTATTCTTTATTTTTCAGCACATTGCCTTTTTATTTGGCAATATTTACTGCTCTAGTTTCTCTGATAACAGTAATCTTAACCTGTCCTGGATAAGTCATCTCTGTTTGAATACGCTGAGATATATCGTAAGACAAAGTTGCTGCTTCTGTATCAGATACTTTTTCTGATTCTACCAAAACTCTTAACTCTCTACCTGCTTGTATTGCATATGCCTTAGTTACACCATCGTTATCTAAAGCTAAATCTTCTAGTTCTTTTAAACGCTTTATATAAGAATCGGCAACCTGACGACGAGCTCCTGGTCTTGCACCAGAAATTGCATCACAAACCTGAATAATAGGAGCAATCATACAATTCATTTCAATCTCATCGTGGTGAGCTCCAATTGCATTAATTACATCAGGATGCTCTCCGTATTTTTCTGCCCATTGCATTCCCAAAATTGCGTGAGGAGTTTCTGACTCTGTATCAGGAACTTTTCCAATATCATGCAACAATCCTGCACGCTTAGCCAACTTAGCATTAAGTCCTAATTCTGAAGCCATAGTAGCCGATAAATTTGCAACTTCACGCGAGTGCTGAAGCAAATTCTGTCCGTAAGAAGAACGATACTTCATACGACCTACTATTTTAATTAACTCAGGGTGAAGACCATTGATTCCAAGATCCATCACAGTACGCTTACCAACCTCTATAATCTCGTCTTCTAACTGCTTAGTAGTTTTTGCTACAACTTCCTCTATACGAGCAGGGTGAATTCTACC
>CAZIYK010000098.1:2944-7196 GCA_964543445.1 uncultured Flavobacteriales bacterium | reverse complement strand
ACGAAATTTGAATTGACAGTAATAAGATTTATGTTTGCTCCACGTTAAATAATTACAGAAAAAACATTCTAATGAAAAAAATACTAGCATCAATTCTATTAGTAGCATCGTTTAGCTCGTGTGTTACGTCTAAGATTCACAAGGATTTACAGAGTAAATACGATGGTGTTTTATCAGAAAAACAAGCTTTAGAAGAAGAAAACATCGATTTGAATGCCGAGCTAGAGGATACAAAAAGTAAACTAGCTACTGCCGAAGATAATCTGAAAACCCTAAAAGAGGAAAGCGACGAGTCAAAAAGAAAGCTTGCTGCTTTGCAAAAGGATTATGATGCTATAAAAGAATCTTACGAATTACTTACCAACAGTAGTAATTCTAGAATCGCTAAAAATGCATCTAAAAACTTGGAGTTGCTTCAAAATCTTGAAAAATCTAGAGCTGCTTTAGAAGAAGAAAATGCAAAGCTTAAACAAAAGGAAAAGAAAATTGCCGAGCTTGAGTATCTAATGCAAGAAAGAGAGAATAGATTGGCACAGATGAAGAAAAGTATTTCTGATGCACTACTTGGTTTCAAAGGGAAAGGGCTTACAGTAGAACAACGCAACGGAAAGGTTTATGTTTCTCTTGAAAACCGTTTACTTTTTCCTTCGGGAAGTTGGAAGGTTAATCCTGAGGGACAAAAAGCAATTAACGATTTAGCCGCTGTTCTAAAAGATCAGAATAACATTAATATTTTAATTGAAGGTCATACAGATGCCGATCGTTACAGACCACATGGAGCAATTGAAGACAACTGGGATTTATCAGTAAAACGAGCTACAGCCATTGTTAAACTTCTAACAAACACAAAAGGAATTGATCCAACAAAAATAACTGCTGCAGGACGTAGCAAATATGTTCCGGTTGCAAGTAATAAAACTACAGCAGGTAAAGCTAAAAACCGTAGAATTGAGGTGATTATAGAACCAGATTTAGATGAAATCAGAGATATGTTGAATAGTCTGTAAAGTTCATCTTTATATTGATATTTAATAAAGAATAGAAATGCCTGCCTATCTGACGATGGGCAGGCACTTTATTTTATCAGCCTTACTAGTCCAGATGGAATGATGTCAACAATGTCTCAAACTTCTTTTGTTATATGGGGTAGAAGTGTAAAGTGTTGTTGCTGAGATTGTTCAAATGGATTAATTCACATATCTAAAGAACTCTATAAGTGAATTATATCATTAAAAACATATGATACATCATAAGTTTTAATATATATATTTGCGCCACCAAGCTAAACTAATAGAACAAAAAACTTAAACATCTTAATTTATGGAAACTTTATTAGAATTAATCACGAAGGATTATTTCGTGCTGTTTTTAGTTATTGGTTTAGGGATTGCAATTGGAAAGATTAAAATAAAGGGTATTTATTTCGACCTGTCTGCTGTAATCTTTGTAGCTATTTTCTTCGGTTATTTATATCACACGTTTGGTATAGATTTCGATATGCCAAAAATCATTCAGAATGTAGGACTTGTATTGTTTATATATACAATAGGAATGCAAGCCGGACCTTCATTTTTTAGTTCTTTCAAAGAGCAAGGTTTAAAATTAATCATCTTAGCAGGAGTTACTGTTATTTCCGGAGCCATAGTAGCCATATCTATATCGTACATTTATGGTACTCATATGATAATGATGACAGGTTTGCTAACAGGTGCTTTAACATCTACGCCTGGTTTGGCTGCTGCAATAGAAGCTTCGCATGATCCACTTGCATCAATAGGTTATGGTATAGCGTATCCTTTTGGAGTTTTGGGTGTTATCTTATTTGTAAAATTAAGTCCGAAATTATTAAGAATAGACATAGCTAAGGAGGAAGAAGATTACAAACTAAAAAGTACCTCTAATACGCCACCTATATCTAATAGAAACTTTATAGTTTCTAACGAAAATGTTGATGGTAAAACTATAAAAGAGCTCAACATTCGTTTTATGACAAAGGCTAACGTATCTAGAATTATGAAGCCTAATCAAGAAAGTGTTTCTCCAACTCCTGATACTGTTTTGCATATAGGAGATATAGTAAAAGCAGTTGGAACAGAAAATGCTTTAAAACGTTTTGAAGTTCTGATTGGTCATCCTACAGATAAGAAGATTCCTCGTAGTGGAAATTACGAAGTAAAATGGTATGTTGTAAGTAATAAAGACATTGTTAATAAAACCATTGGAGAATTAAACTTATTAGAAAACTATTTAGCTACAATTACAAGAATCAGAAGATCGGCTATTGATTTAACTTCTAGGCCAACTACAAGATTGCGTTATGGTGATAAAGTTTTGGTTTCTTGTACAAAAGGTAACGTTCCTGCTGTTACTGAATTATTTGGAGATAGTATAAAAAGTGTTGATGAAACAAGTTTTCTACCAGTTGCTTTTGGTATAGTTGTAGGAGTTTTAGTTGGAGCAATATCGTTTCCACTAGGAGGTATCCATTTCAAATTAGGATTAACAGGTGGAGTGTTGTTAGCTGCACTTATTCTTAGTTGGAAAGGGAAAACAGGTCCTATTATCTGGAACCTATCAGGACCAGCCAATCAGATTTTACGTCAATTTGGTTTATTGTTATTCCTTACGCCAGTAGGATTAAAAGCTGGAGGAAGTTTAGAATCTGCAATTGCCGAACATGGAATGGTATTATTCCTTTACGGAGCTGTAATTACTCTAGTACCTATGATTATTTCTGTTTTGGTAGGTAGATTTATTTTGAAATTAAATTTCCTATCGATTTTAGGAGCTTTAACAGGAGGGATGACATCTACACCTGGTTTGAGTGCTACGGATTCAATGACAGAGTCTGATGCGCCTCAGGTTGCCTATGCAGCGGTTTATCCTTTCGCCTTAGTATTGATAATTATCATCGCTGAAATAATGGGAATGCTTGTTTAAAACAAGATTAAATATAATTCGATAATAACAAGATATCCTAAAGCTATATTAGTTTTAGGATATTTTTTTGTCGTTTGAGGAAATAACAGATGCAACCTTTCTATTAAAAATCGTAGTAATACAATACCCAAATTCTATTAGCACTTCTTGTGCTATTATCTTTATTGGTGCGTATTCCATGCAAATAACTAATTCCTATACGAGCTCCTTCAATTACTCTCCAAAATGCATCTATAGAGAAGTTTGTACTATTCTGATAGGCATCATCTGGTTGGAAATCGAGATTGTAGATTCTTGCCATACCTAGTGAAGCATTAGTTGTAATCTTAGGATTCCAGTCGTAACCATAAGTTACATAACTTCCCATTACATACAGATTTTCGAATTCTTCGGTATTTGGATTATAAGTAGCGTCTAGTCCTGTCCCATCAAAAGTTGCTATGTAATGAGAAATTGATTTACCAAAAGCAGTTTGAAAATATAATTTATGACCTTTATGAATATTAAGTTTGCCTGATAGCGATGCACCGTACCCAAATGAATTATCTATACTTAAATCTTTGTTTTTGATGCTCAATGTGTTTAGTAATAATCCAAGTTTTATACTTCCAAAATCGCCATTTAATCCAATACGACCTGTAACATCGGGTAGAGTTTGAACGGTTGAATAATTCGTTCCTAGTGTGTCGTTATTCAATTGATAGATATCTGGCTCGGAATATTCTAAAGCTACAGCCCAACTAAATTTTTTATAATGTTTGCCATACCTCAATTGTGGGTTTAGTAGTGATATTGCCCCTGTTGGTCCATTTTTATCTACCGTTGCGGGCATATCAGACACATTCCCAAACAACGACCATGATTTTCCCACTAAAAAACTACCTATCTGACCATAGGCATGCCTTATTCTGAAACTACCTCCTAATCCATCGAAATCTGTTTCAATTCTAATAAAAACATCGTGGTTTAGAGTTGCTCTAGTTATCTCAAATCCTATACGTGTTTGGTTTAAACTATTGTGAAAATTTATTGTTTTCTGTTCCGTATCAGGTATGTAGTATGTGCTGAAAGTATTTTTTATGGGCATTATTTTATCATCATAAAATGTTGATAAACGCATGGACCCAAGAATACGCAGTTGCATTTTCTTATCTTGAGTGATAATATACAGACCTCTGTTTTTTGATATGTCAAGAGGACTAACTTCATCTTTAACTATTCCCTCTGTAAGAATCTCTTCCGAACTACCTATGGTTGAGGTCTTAGTTATAGTATCGTTTTTCACAGTGTTTTGTGCAAACAATACAGGCTG
>CAZIYK010000098.1:0-2844 GCA_964543445.1 uncultured Flavobacteriales bacterium | reverse complement strand
TTAAAAAGCTTGATTTAGTGCTAAATAGAAACCTGAATCTCCATATTTACCCCAAGCGAAATCAACGGCTAAAATTGTTCTAGATTTCTTTTCAACCATAAATCTTAGCCCCAAACCTACAGCAGGGTCGATGTAATCGAATAAGCCAATATTGGCATCAGTATTGCTAGCAGTTGTAGCATTCGCAAACACTACTGCCCCAAAGAAATCTGGGTTGTTTTTTGTACCTAACAATATAGCACGGTATTCCAATTCAGTATAAACTAAATTTTGACCTCTAAACCTACCTTGAGCATAAGCTCTACCAGAGTTGCTCATTTGGTCGTAGCCAAGAGCTGGCAAATCCATATATGGTAGTACTCCAGAGGTTTTAAAGTTACCAAAAGCCCAAAATGCAAGAATGTTTTTGTATGATTTAATTTGGTAATAGTCCCTATATTCAAGCCATAATGTACTAGAGTTATTATCGCTCCCTAAGAATTCAGGGTTATATTTAAACGATGCAATTGCATATCTACCTTCATAAGTGCTATTTACATTGTCTCTAGAATCGTACGATAGATTGAATGAAACTCCTGATAGCAAACTCTTTGTTTGATCTAAATTATTCTTTTTGTTGTATGCATAGTAGCTAGTTATTACCGGAGGATTAGCTAAAGTATCAAGCAAATTGTCTCTAACATTAGAGAAATAATCAAAATGATATCCTATACCCACATAAAAATTATTCTTCATTTCATATGATAGAGTTTGATGGAATCTTAAAAAATTATAAAGCATTAGCTGTTCATCTTCTATTGGCTCAGAAAATACACCTCCTGGTATTTCAAACCCTTGACCAACAATTTTTGCACTCTGTGGTCCCGTACCTAAACCATAGGTTGGTTGAGATGTATTTAAGAAACGCCAATCAACATCAAGCTTCCATTTATTTTCGTTGAAATACCCAGTACCTTTAATTGTACCTAGAAATTGATCTTTTGTAGTTAATGTAGCTCCAACTAAAACAGAAGAAATATTTGTATTTGAAGGCTCTCCCATAAACCAACTAGTTGATACAGCAGCACCATACATAAAACCCCATGCTGGATTTTGACCAATTACAGGAAGAGGAGTGATGTAATAAGACCCTTTATGTGGCTCCTCATTTGCTTTTTTTGCTCTCTTTTCTTTTCTTAATTCTTTTTTGCTTTTTTTTGAAACAGTCTCCTGAGAATACCCTGATGCTGTAATTGTGATTATAATTAATGATAGTATAAATTTCTTCATATTTCGGTAATAATGAGTTATTTAGGGATTTATTGTTTTACTTATTAACTATAGAAATAAGCAAATTGTAAATACTAGTTTTGTTCTGTTAAAACAAAACTAGTATTTGTGGTGTTTTTTTGACGTTAGTCAGTTATTTCATCGTCAAAATCCTTTAATTTTTTCAATTTAATAGCAAAATAAATTCCGTATCCGCCAATTGTTATTAGAGATATACCTGTCCATGCAACAAGTGAAAGACCTGCAAATAGAGGATTCCATAAAAGGATAAAAGCAAAAATAGTTCCTAGTATACCTATACCCATCAGGTTACCCCAATCAAGTACACCATATTTTTTCAACTCTATAGAAGTGCTAATAGCCATAATTGAACGGAAAAGAACTATGAATCCTATGTACATTGGTAATGTTAGAATAGATAATTCTGGTTTTAGAAACATTATTATACCTATGGCTAAACTGAATATACCATTAGCCAACTCCCATCCCCAATGATCTAGTTCTTCTTTATTTGCTATTGCAAAATATATTTCGAGTACACCACTTACGATGAATGAAATGATAAATAACCAAGCCAAGCCCATATAAGACCCTAATGGCTCAAATAAAGTCCATAAACCTACTGCTACAAACATTAACCCTATAATTAATGGCATATACCAATGCTTAATTGTACTTTTTACTGTTTTGATAATATCTGACATATTGATGTTTTTATTTTAAGTATTCATTTATTTTATGAATACCATTTTTTTGTTTAATGTGTATTTTGTCTATACAATACCTTAGAAGTTGATGAAGTGTGCTGGCATATAAATATAGTCGTCGCTAAATCTTATAGTAAATTGGAGTAATAGAATTCCTGAATAAGTAGTTCTATTTCCAAGATCGCGTTGCCCTACAAAATAGTTTATACTCAAAGAGTGCAAAGGGTTGTAATTGTAATATACTCCTGCACCAGCTCTAATTACCTGAAGTCCGTTGAACGTGTCGCTTTTTCTAAAAAAAACACCACCACCTACGTAAGGAATCCATTTTTTGTTTATCGGATAGTTTAAGTAGAGTACTTCTCTTAAAGCATAAGAATTGTTTGATTTTAAGATATTGTCACCTTGACCTTTTAATTGGTTGATGACCATAAATTTTCCTATGTTAAACTTACCAATAACAGCTAAGCCTAACCTAAAAGAATTACCCGCTGGCGAAACACTATTTCTAGCATCTGCAACAAGCTCTATATGTTCTGAAGATAAATAGTGTGCAGCACCTTCGATATACCAATTTTCTAATTCTTGATAATTTTGATTGAACCTAGTTTGAAACTCACCACTATATTTAAATTTGTTTTCTCCCCAAGAAAATTTAGTTCCTGCCCACAATTCATTATCCCAATTGTTGGCTGCCACTTCTTGTGAGTACAACGAAGGTGTACAGCCAACAATAAGGAATATTATAACTAGAAATTTTGTTTTTCTATTCATTGATTAAATAGAAGACCTATTTTTTATAAATGCTTTTTCCTCTTTTTATATTTTCTATTACATATAAATCTTTGATAGTAAGAGGATCTATTTT
>CAZIYK010000097.1:0-7254 GCA_964543445.1 uncultured Flavobacteriales bacterium | reverse complement strand
AATATGCTTTTTACTTCAGGGCAGATTGCTTTAGATCCTAAAACAGGAGAGATAAAAACTTCCGACATTGTAGAAGAAACTAAATTAGTAATGTCAAACATTGGTGCAATCTTAGAAGAAGCAGGAATGGATTTCAGTAACGTTGTTAAGTCTTCTATATTCATCAAGGACATGAATCAATTTGGCACTATAAACGAAGTATATGGGTCTTATTTCACAAAAGACGAGCCTGCTAGAGAAACTGTAGAAGTTGCAAGACTTCCTAAAGATGTAAACATCGAAATATCGGTAATAGCATATAAGTAGCACGTCACAATTATCAATCTTGCGTGTAACATTCTTATACAAAAAGATGATTAAATTCTTTTTAATTCGTAAATTTAGGTTGTAATTCTAAATTTGAATGTCATGACCAAAGATATGCTAATTAAAGAAGTAATGACTACTCAGTTAATCACTATTAAAAGTACTGATAGTCTAGAAAAAGCTCGTCAAATATTCGGTGACAACAAAATTCGCCATATTATAGTAATAGATGATGATAAATTAGTTGGAATTCTTAGTTATCATGATTTACTGAGAGTGAGTTTTGGTGACACCTATGGCGATGACCAAGCAAATGTTGATGATGCAATAGTAAACATGCTTACAGTTAAAGATGTAATGCGTCATGAGCCTGTTTTCATAAATCCTGATTACACTATAGAGGATGCCATCTTCATACTGTTAAACAGAAGATTTCACTCTCTACCAGTTGTTGAAAACGACAAAGTTGTAGGCATCGTTACAACTACTGATTTCTTAAAGCTTTTAGTTGGGCCTGTATAAAAAGAGTTTACATCAATAAAAAAAGACTAACTGTATTGAATTAATCAATGCTGTTAGTCTTTTCTGTTTTATGCTTAAGTCTCAATTACGATGTGTACTCCATCATTGTTTTATCAATAATAGCAACACAATCCATTAATTCTTCTTTAGTCATTACCAATGGTGGTGCAAAACGTATAATGTTACCATGTGTAGGTTTTGCCAACATTCCATTTTCTTTCAACTTAATACAAATATCCCAAGCGGCAGTACCATCTTCTTCGTCGTTTATAACAATAGCATTCAATAGGCCTTTACCTCTTACTAGTTTAATTAAATCGTATTTAGAAATTAATTTTTCAATTTCTGATCTAAATAATTCTCCTAATTCTTGAGCTTTACTTTCTAGATTTTCATCTTTTACAACTTTCAATGCTTCCATTGCCACAACATTAGCAAGTGGATTACCTCCAAACGTAGAACCGTGAACTCCTGGAGTCATTACACTCATAATATCATCATCTGCTAAAACAGCTGATACTGGCAATACTCCTCCAGAAATAGCTTTACCAAGAATAAGAATATCAGGTTTAATGTTACTGTGATCTACAGCCAACATTTTACCTGTTCTAGCTATTCCTGTTTGCACTTCATCAGCTACAAAAAGTACATTTTTTGATTTACATAAATCGTATGCTTTGCTAATATAATCTTCATCAGGAACAAAAACTCCTGCTTCTCCTTGAATAGGCTCTACCAAGAAAGCAGCAACATTTTCATCTGCCAAAACATTCTCTAAAGCTGAAATATCATTGTAAGGAATAGAGATAATACCAGGAGTAAAAGGACCGAAACCATTTGTTGCAACAGGATCGTTTGAAGCTGAAATTATAGTTACAGTACGTCCGTGGAAATTATTCTCGCAAACAACTATCTTACCTTGATTTGTAGGAATACCTTTTTTCTCATATCCCCATTTTCTAGCAAGTTTTATAGCAGTTTCTACAGCCTCTGCCCCTGTATTCATTGGCAAAACTTTATCAAAACCGAAATATTCTGTTACAAATTTTTCATAAACTCCAAGTGTATCATTATAAAAAGCACGTGAAGTAAGTGTAAGTTTTTGTGCTTGCTCAACAAGTTTTCCAACAATTCTAGGATGACAATGTCCTTGATTTACTGCAGAATAAGATGATAGAAAATCGTAATATTTATTACCTTCTACATCCCATACATATACTCCTTCACCTTTGTTTAAAACCACAGGTAATGGATGATAATTGTGAGCACCATGTTTATCTTCTAGAGCAATAGCCTGCTCGGAAGTCAAATTATTTAAATCGTTCATATTTACCGAACTTTTATAATTATGAAAAAATTTGATTCCTACTGAGGGGAGAAATCACCCATTTTTAGTTTTACAAATTAAAACAATTAATAACTATTTTAGAATAAAGAATTAGTTATTATTATCTTAAAATATTTAAATGATATAGTTTGTAAGTTATTATACGAAAAACTATTTTTGTATGTATACAACTATATAATTACAGCTTTATTGCATATATCACCTATTGATAAATGTAAAAAGTACACTTTATATTTTTTTTCATATATTTGTCACGAAATCAAACAAATAAAATAGCAATCAATGAGTATCAAAAAGCAAATACTAAAGACAAAGCCAGTTTGTAAAGCAACTTTTACACTTACGGCTGAAGAAGTTGGAGATGCAGAAACAGTTCACATAGTTGGAGATTTCAACGATTGGGATGAAACAGCTGATCCTTTAAAAAAATTAAAAAATGGTAGTTTCAAAATTTCTCTAAACCTTGAGCAAGGAAAGAAATACCAATTTAAGTATTTAATCGACGGAAAAAAGTGGATCAATGAAAGTGAAGCTGATCTTTACATACCAAACAGCTTCTCAGGTGAAAATTCTGTAATTTTTGCAGAGTAATATATTCTACCTACAGAAAAGTAAATCACAAAAAAACTGCATATCTCAATAAGATATGCAGTTTTTTTATGCTCTAAATGTGGCTCTACTCCTGAGCATTACCCAACCATGGATTTTTAAAATCGCACTTTTTAAACTTATCATTTATCTTAATGTAGGCATTAGAAACATGCTCCTTAATCCAATCATCAGAAACTTTACTTTTCTTTTCTGCCAAAGCCATTTGCTTTATCTTCTGATAATCTTTTGAATAATCAGCTGTGTGTGGAGGTATTCTCTCTATAAGTTTTACAATTACAAACTCCTTTTTACCTCTATCTGTTTCTCTGTAAATAACATCACTAATATCGCCAACGTTAAGACCTTGTACACTAAAATAAATATCTTTATCTAATTGATTAAGTTCAAAATGGCCTTCCTGTGTTCTAGGATTAATCATTATACCATCGTTGAATTTTGTAGTTTCGTCATCAGAAAATTCTTTAGCTGCTTCCGAAAAAGTAATTTCTCCCTGTATTATCTTAGATTTAATAGAATCTAAAGTAGCTTGAGTTTCCTCTAGGTCTTCTGCTCTAAGAATTGGTTTTATAAGAATATGTCTAAGGTCTAACTCCTCTCCTTTTCTTTTAATCAACTGTACTATATGGAATCCAAATTCTGTTTCAAAAGGCTCTGAAACTTCACCCTCTTGCAAATTAAATGCTACTTCCTCAAATGGTTTTACAAACTGACCTTTTTTAACACCGTAGTAAGCTCCTCCTTTTCCTGCTGATCCTGGATCTTCAGAATACAAAATAGCTTTCATCTTGAAACTTGCACCATTCTCTACAATGTCTTTTCTTATTTCATTCAACTTTGCTATTGTAGCATCCTTTGTTTCTTTACTAAGAATAGGCTTTTTTACAATATGGGCCAATACCACTTCTGTTCCAAACTGTGGACGATCTGCCTCAGGTATATTATTAAAGTAAGTTCTAACTTCTTCTGGTGTAACGTCAACATCAGCTATTATTGTTTGTTGCATACGCTGAGCCAAAAGTTGATCTTTCAATATATCAAACATTTCGTCTTTTAATTCTTCTTCAGTCTTATTATAGAAATCTTCTAACTTTTCTAAAGATCCTACTCGCTGTATCAACATCTGTAAACGCTGATCAACACTTCTGTTTACTTCATCGTTTGACACCTCTACTGAATCTATGATGGCTTGGTGAACTAATAATTTTTCAACCATTAAATCTTCAAAAACCTGACAATCCATTCCATCGGTAATAGCTACTCCCTGAGCCTTGTATTGCATTATTCCTTTATCAATATCTGAATTTAGAATTACACTTTTACCTACTACTGCCGCTACTCCATCAATAACATGCTTTTCTTGAGCCATAGTAATGTTAGCTACAAGCAAAGCAATTATTAAAATACTATTTTTAATATTCATTTTATACTACATTAATTACCAAGAAGATTACTATTAATAATCTCTCTATCAAATTACATTCTATTCAAAAAACTATTTATATATCTCGAACTCCCCTTTTTTAATAGCGTCTTCAACTAATTGAGTTTCCATATTCTTCATTAATTCTAACTTTCTCTTATTTAAAATAATGTTATGAATATGTTCTTCTACAAACAACAAAGGAGCAATTTCTTTTTTCTTTCTAACGTCTAAAATACGTATCAAATATAGGTTTAAAGAGTCGTGTTTCTCTATAAAACTTTCTTTTTTTAGGAATTTATCATTTTCAATATCTTTCAATTGTGGAACTCTCATTTTAATATCATTAACTGATGTCCAAATTGAATCGTTAACTGAAAACTTTTTAGAAAACTGATAACACATAGATTCTAACTGTGTAAGATCATCAATCCTATCGCTCTTTATCAAATCTATTATTTTATCCTTCTCTGAGAAATTTGCTGGCAAAACAACATATTTTATCATTACCAAATCATTATTCAGAATAAAATTAGATTTATTTTTCTGATAAAAATCCAAAATTTGTTTGTCCGTAACTAAAGAATCAAGGTATTCATAAACCAATTTCTGACGATAAGCACTAGCAATAAGTCCTTCTCTATATTCTTCTATCAATCTAGAAAAATCAGTTTCTTTTGCACTTAAATTCAATTCTGCCTTCTGAAGAAAAATCTTTTTTCTAGCCCATCTATCAATATATCTATCAACAATAAGTGTACTATCTGTTTTAGACATATCATCCTTAATGAGTTTGGCAATATCCTTTTGATACAGATATGAATCACCAACTCTTGCCACAACCTTTCCCTGTTCGTCTCCTCTTGCGAAATCAAAAGTACATGACTGCAGTAAAAAGATTAATACAACTAAATATGATATGTTTTTTTGTAACACTATAATTGGCTATTGATTATATTTTGCTTTTACCTCTTTCAGAACTTCTTTATCTATATCTACTTTGTAGTTATTTTTCAATTCTTTTTTCCATTCTTCCTCTAGATAATTCTGATAATCTGTTCTTGCTTTATTCTTTGTTTCTTCTAAAGTTTTAATTTGAGGTTTCACAAATTTCTTTATATCAACAATTACATAATTAGTATCACTAATCTTATAAATTTTAGAAACTCCTTCTTTCCACTCAAATCCTTCAGGTAAAACTTCATTTTTGGCAGTAATTATACCAGACTGAAAAGTAACTCCAACTTGAGCATCTTTGTTAATTTTCTTTTCAATATACTCCTTAGACTTGCCTCGTCTCATGTACTTGTGCACCTTTTTAGCTGCTTTTTCGTTGAAACATTTAGCTATAACCAAATCAGCACGTTCTGGCCACATATACTCTGATTTGTGAGCTTCGTAATAATTAGCTAAACCTATTGAATCTGTAAATGACTTCTCCCAAATTTTATTATTCATCAAGTTGTAAATCAAAATACCTTCACGGTAATTCGTCATTATATCTTTAAACTTTGGATATTCATTTTCAAGATTTTCGTCATAATATTTCAACACTTCTGCATCAACAAAATCTTTTCTTTTTTGCTCTAAAACATACTTCAAAGAAAATTCGTTTCTAGGACTTACAGGATTATTCTTTAAATAATCTATATAATCTTCTACTGGTATTTTCTTGTTTTCAATTGTAAGTATATTTCCTTTAATGAACGACAAATCCTTTTTAAAACTATTAGTCAGATATGTAGTATCTATATTTTTATGAACTGTTGAAAACAATTTGTTGTTCTCCTTAATTGAGTATTTCGAATAAAGATGATTAATTACTGATTTCTTAATAAACTTTGATCTGTTATCTTTAGATAATTCATTCGCAATCTCCTCTTTTGATTCTTCGTAAGAAACAATAGGGAATTTTTTAAGAACCTTTAGAATATGCCATCCAAACCTTGATTCGAATGGTTTAGAGAATTCACCTTCTTTTAAGCTGAAAGCTAATTTATCCATTTCGGGCATTAACTTTCCAGAACCTACAACAGGAAGAATCCCTCCATTCATTCCACTACGCTTATCATCAGAATATCTGCGGGCTAATGATGCAAATTCTTCTCCTTTCTGCAACTTAGCATAGATAGTATCCATCAATACTTTATTTACCTCTCTGATACTATCGGCTTTTTCTCCTGGAACAGCTCTCAAGAAAATATGTGCAATCTGAACTTTTCCTTTTGATTCTCTCTTATCATTAACTTTAATTAAATGATAACCAAAAGAACTTCTTATAGGTTTACTAATCTTACCAACAGGTGTATTGTATGCTCCACTTTCGAAAGGATAAACCATTTGGAAAACAGTCATCCAACCTAGCTCTCCTCCTACCTTACTAGAAGGTCCTTCTGAATATTTCTTAGCAGCATCGGCAAAACTAATCTTACCTGATTCTATCTCTTTTTTTATTGAAATAAGTTTGTTGTACTTCTTTAATGTATCTGCAGGAGATGCATCTTCTTTTATTTCTAAAAGTATATGCGAAACATTAAGATCGTATTTTGATCTTTCCCATGCTTCTTTAATCAACTTTTCTTCCTCTTTAGGATCTTTGAAATACGGTGCTGCCAAATCTTTTCGATAACCATCGAGTTCATCTGTATAAACTTTCATGGTATCAAGACCAAGTTCTTTGGCTTGCATCAGCTTAGATTTATACGAAATAAATAAAGGCAAATAGTTATCAATCTTCTTTTGCTCAGGATCTTGAACTAAATCTAAGTTCTTTTCATATACATTTATAAAATCGGATGCTTTCACTTCCTGACCATTAATTGTAAGAAGTGTTTTATTCGAAAAGTCTTGTGCTAGACAAGAATTTATGCTAAAAAAAGCTACAACTAAAAGTAAAGATATTTTATTCATGTTTTTTATTTTGAAAGTCAACAAAAATAAGAGTTTTATTAATATTTCGCAGTGATATAACTTTATTTTTTCAGTGATATTAAATTTGATTTTTTCACAGAAAATTTCACACAAAAACCGCGAAGTTTTTCGCAAA
>CAZIYK010000096.1:0-7257 GCA_964543445.1 uncultured Flavobacteriales bacterium | reverse complement strand
TAACAATCTTCAAAATCAGATAATATCCCTAGCGGTTGGCTTACCTGCTTCTTTTGCAATAATAGCTATTTATAGAAAGTATATTGATAAAGAAAGCTTTTACGATATGGGATTTTCTATAAAGGACAGATTGTTTGATTTTGTTTTAGGCTTATCTATAGGTGCAATATTAATGTCTTTAGGTTTTGTTATCCTTATTACTCTAGGAGCTTTAGAAGTAATATCTATACATTTTAACCTTCCTGTTTTCCTTGCAAGCCTAATACTCATGATATTAGTTGCTGTTCACGAAGAGGTAATTACAAGAGGATATCTGCTAAATTCATTAATGGGTGTGACAAACAAATATGTTGCACTAAGCATTTCTTCCTTATTATTTGGAGCACTACATTTAATGAATCCTAATATATCAGTAATGTCTTTCATTAATATTACATTGGCAGGATTCTTACTAGGTATTTCTTACTTACATTCCAAAAATCTTTGGTTTCCTATGGCTTTACATTTTTCGTGGAATTTCTTTCAAGGTCCTATCTTAGGGTTTGAAGTTAGCGGACAAGAAATACAATCTCTTATTACTCAGAAAATATCGGGATCCGAATTAATTACCGGAGGACAATTTGGTTTTGAAGGATCTATAATTGCTACCATTCTAATGATAATCACAATATTTGCTTTGGATTGGTTTTTCAAGAAAAAGGAAGCTCTAACACAAAAAGTTACTATTGATTTCAGCGAAAACGAGCTCATCATTGAAGAAGACTAACAATCATTATCAAATCTCAAAAAAAGCTGACAAACACCTACTCTTCAACTAGTTAAATAAATTTTATTTCCGTAACTTTACTAGTACAAGAATCTCATCTTAACTATCAATATTATGGAATATATACTAGTACCTACCGATTTTTCTAAAAATGCTTTTAACGCTCTAGAATACGCAATAGATGTAGCAAAACTATTGGAAACTAAGATTATGGTTCTACATACCTACGAAGTTCCCGTTGCTAGTGCTTCATCCTTAAAAAACTTAAGCTACAAACTTAAAGAATTAGCTGAAGAGGAGATTGTACGATTAAACAATACCCTTGTAGAAAAAGGACTTAACAATATTGTACCAATAGAATTCGACAATCTTAATACCGATTTAGTTTCAGGTATTATGGATATGATTGAAGTAAACGATATTGGTTTGGTAATTATGGGTACTTCCGGAGCTTCAGGATTAAAAGAAATATTTTTGGGTTCAAACACTTCGCAAGTGCTTAAAAACATTTCATGTCCTGTAATTGCTGTTCCTAAGAATGCTAGCTTCAAAAAAATAGAAAATATTATTTTTGCTACGGATTTTGATATGGGTTGCAACAACAAAAGCCTTCCACTAGTATTAGAGATTACCCGAAGATTAAAAGCAAAACTTACAATGGTGAATATTCAAACCGTTGGTACTAATTTTGCAAAAACTAGAGATAATGCTGATAAGTTTTTTGAAGAATGCAAAGACTCTTTAAAAGACATTAATTACGATTACCATTATATTATTGAAGAGGATATTCCTGAAGGGATTAACAAAGCCTACCAAAACAACAATGCCGACTTATTAGTAATGATTAAGAAATCTCACAGTTTAATTGATTACTTATTTAATAAGAGCATGACTAATGAAATAGTGACTGAGGCCAAGCTTCCACTATTAACTATTATGGACTAACTACTTATATATCAAAAAATCAATTAACAACGCCTTAATGTCATGAATTTTATTAGTTTCGCAAAAAATTAATAGATTCAAGAAATGGTTAACGTCATATATATAAGTATAATATCAATTTTCATAGTATCACATATTTGGGAATCTATTGTAGATTTTTTCAACGCTAAATGGTTCGATAAAAAGCCTAATAGCCTTGTTGATGATATTTATGACAATGAAGAATACAACAAGCAACAACTTTACAAAAAAGAAAACTATAAGTTTTCTAACATCTCAAATACAATCAGTTTTTCAGTAACTGCAATTATTTTAATATTCGGATTATTTGGAAAACTAGACATTTATATATCTAACCACGTTAGCTCTCCCCTACTGCAAACTCTAATTTTCTTTGCAGTAATTGGTTTAGGGAGTACTATTCTTTCTCTACCCTTTTCGTACTATCACACCTTTGTAATAGAAGAAAAATTTGGGTTCAACAAAAGTACAAAACTCACTTTCTGGACAGACACACTAAAATCGGTGCTAATTGGAACTATTTTGGGAGGAGCAGTTCTAACCATGTTAGTTTCTATTTACAATTACATACACAATGATTTCTGGTGGATAGCTTGGATATTTATTAGTGTTTTTTCTGTTGGATTAAACTTCTTCTACTCAACACTTATAGTACCACTTTTCAATAAACAAACACCTTTAGAAGAAGGAGAACTTAAAGATGCTATTGAAAATTTTGGAAAAAAAGCAGGATTTGAAATCGATAATATATATGTAATTGATGGTTCGAAAAGATCTAGCAAAGCAAATGCATATTTTGCAGGTTTTGGAAAAAAGAAAAGAATTGTCCTGTACGACACTTTAATAAACCAGATGACTACTGATGAGATTGTTGCCGTATTAGCCCACGAAATAGGACATTACAAGCACAAACACACAATAGCAAACTTACTTATGGGAATTGCCCAAACAGGAATTATGCTTTACATACTTTCTATATTTTTGAATAATGAAAATTTGAGTATTGCTTTGGGAGGAACTGAAAATAAATTTCATTTAGGAATTATTGCTTTCGGTATTCTGTTTTCTCCTATTTCTGAATTCCTAGGGATATTTATGAATATGATTTCTAGAAAATTTGAATATCAGGCTGATAATTTTGCTAAAGAATATGGACTAGGAAATGAGCTTATAAGTGGATTGAAAAACCTTTCGAAAAACTCATACTCCAATCTTACTCCACATCCATTATTTGTATTCACCAACTATTCGCATCCAACAATTTCGCAAAGGATTTCAAATCTAAAAAATTAAGATTTTGGTCAAAAAATATGGAGCAAAACTGTTAAATAAGCGTTAAAATGCATTAACTAAACATTGATACAATTTTAGAAGATATTTTTCATCCTTGAAAACAACATTTCATCATTCATTAGATTTAAAATATATTCGTTTTATCATTTTCACCAATATATAGAATATATCTAAATAAGAAATCACAAAGACTAGATAAACCCCTCAATACCATATATTACAATACTATACAGGCATCACATCCACATAAATAGATATATAAATTTCACTTCATTTAGATGTCACGTTACAAGGTGTACTTTGTACACATGTTAATGACATATTTCATATACAACTTATTGATATTTATATTACTTTTACTCCACTTTTTTAAGACATGTAGAAAAAGCACTCTTTCTTGAATGCATAAACTCTTTATCAAGTCTTTACAAGTAAAAAACGTAATTATTTCATAACTAATAATTCGATTATGTCTAACGATAAATTGAAGACTCCAAAGAAATTGATTGGAGATGGTAATGAAGGCGCTTCATGGATTGCATACAAATGTAGTGAGGTTGCCGGTATTTATCCTATTACACCTTCATCTAACATGGGTGAAAATGCTGACCTTTGGGCAGCTAACGGTGTTAAGAACATTTGGGGAAATGTTCCAAAAATAATGGAAATGCAGTCTGAAGCTGGTGCTGCTGGTACTGTTCACGGTGCTTTAGCTGCTGGAGCAATGACTACGACGTTTACTGCGTCTCAAGGTTTATTGCTTAAGATTCCTAACATGTACAAAATAGCTGGTGAGTTATTACCAACTGTTGTTCATGTTTCAGCTCGTACATTGGCATCGCACGCTCTATCTATCTTTGGTGATCACCAAGATGTTATGGCTGCACGTCAAACTGGATTTGCTATGCTATTCGGAAACAACGTTCAGGAAGCTCACGATATGGCAATGATTGCTCACGCAGCTACATTGAGATCTCGTATTCCTTTCATGAATATTTTCGATGGATTTAGAACTTCTCACGAGATTGCTAAAATCGACATGATTACTGATGATGTAATCAGAGAGATGATTGACGAAGAATTAGTATTGGCTCACAGAGATAGAGGTCTTAATCCTGATACTCCTGAAATTAGAGGTACAGCACAAAACCCTGACGTATTCTTCCAGAATCGTGAGGCATCTAACAAATATTACGATGCAGTTCCAGGAATTGTTCAAACTGAAATGGACAAGTTTGCTGAACTTACTGGTCGTCAATATAAAATATACGAATACTACGGAGCTGAAGACGCTGAGAGAGTTATCATTATGATGGGTTCTGGTGCTGAAGCTGCTGAAGAGTCAGTAGATTACTTAAACGCTAATGGCGGAAAAGTTGGTTTACTTAAAATTCGTTTATTCCGTCCATTCGATGCAGAAGCTTTAATTGCAGCACTTCCTGCTTCAGTTAAATCTATTTCTGTATTAGACAGAACTAAAGAAGCTGGTCAAATTGGAGAGCCTTTATTCTTAGACGTAATCGCAGCATTCCACGCAACTGGAAAAATGGCTACTATGCCTACAGTAGTTGGTGGTCGTTATGGATTATCTTCAAAAGAATTTACTCCTGCAATGGTTAATGCAATTTTTGCTAACCTTGAAGCTGACAAGCCTAAAACAAACTTTACTATCGGTATCAATGACGATGTTACTAATCTTTCTTTAGATTACGATAAGAACTTCGCAATTGAGTCTGATGTATTCTCTGGAATATTCTACGGTTTGGGTTCTGATGGTACTGTTGGTGCAAACAAAAACTCAATTAAAATTATTGGTCAAACTACTGATAACTACGTACAAGGATACTTTGTTTACGATTCAAAAAAATCTGGATCTACAACAACTTCTCACTTACGTTTCGGTAAATCACCAATTAGAGCTACATATTTAGTTGATAAAGCTGACTTTATTGCTTGTCACGTATTCGAATTCTTAACTAAGTTCGAAGACATGCTAGAGCATGCTAAAGAAAACGCTGTATTCTTGTTGAACTCTCCTTACTCTAAGGACGAAGTTTGGAACCACCTTCCAAAACACACTCAACAAGCTATTATCGACAAAAACATCAAGTTCTATGTAATCGACGCAACTACTGTTGCTAAGAATACTGGAATGGGTTCTCGTACAAATACTATCCTTCAAACTTGTTTCTTCCACATCTCTGGAATTCTTCCTGCAGAAGAGGCAGTACAAAAAATTAAGGATGCTATTGTTAAGTCTTACTCTAAAAAAGGAGATAAGATTGTACAAATGAACTTCAACGCGGTAGATCAAGCTGTTGCTAACCTACACCAAGTTGATTATCCAAAAGAAGTTACATCTGAAATCACAATGACTCCACCAGTTCCTGCTGATGCTCCAGATTTCGTAAAAGGTGTAATTGGAACAATTATTTCAGGTAACGGTGAGGATCTTCCTGTATCTGCATTCGAAGCAGACGGAACATTCCCTACTGGAACTACGAAATACGAAAAAATGAACATCGCTACTGACGTACCAGTTTGGGATATGAGTATTTGTACACAATGTAACAAGTGTGCTCTTATTTGTCCTCACGCTGCTATTCGTCCAAAAGTTTACGATGAGAAATATTTAGAAAATGCTCCTGAAACTTGGAAAGCTACTCCTGCTAAAGGAAAAGAGTTCAAAGGAGAATTCTATACTCTTCAGGTTGCTGTAGAAGACTGTACAGGTTGTGAGATTTGTGTATCAGTTTGTCCAGCAGTAAACAAAGAAGATCCTACTAAGAAAGCTATCAACATGGAACTTCAGTTACCATTACGTGAAACTGAAAGAGAAAACTGGAGCTACTTCTTAGACATTCCTAATGTTGAAAGAACAAAAGTAAAAGCTGGTTCTGTTAAAGGTTCTCAGTTCTTAGAGCCATTATTCGAGTTCTCTGGAGCTTGTCCTGGTTGTGGTGAAACTCCATACATCAAATTAATCACTCAGTTATATGGTGACGAGATGGTAATAGCTAACGCTACAGGTTGTTCTTCAATCTACGGTGGTAACTTACCTACAACTCCATACACTAAAAACGAAAAAGGAAGAGGTCCAGCTTGGGCTAACTCATTATTCGAAGATAACGCTGAGTTTGGTTTAGGTATGCGTCTTGCTCTTGACAAGAAACGTGAAAAAGCTTTCACTTTCCTTGAAGAGAACAAAGAAATTATCGGTGAAGAATTGTACAATGCTATTCTTGAAAACAAAGAAAGCACTGATGCAGAGAAAGAAGTACACGAAGCTAACATCGATGAGGCAATTGCTAAGTTTAAAGCTGCAGGAGTTGGTTCAGAAGACAAATTAGATTTCGTTGCTAAAAACCTACGTAAGAAAGCTGTTTGGATTATCGGTGGTGACGGTTGGGCTTATGACATCGGTTACGGTGGATTAGATCACGCTATCGCTTCTGGTGAAAACATCAACATCCTTGTAATGGATACTGAGGTTTACTCAAACACAGGAGGTCAGGCTTCTAAAGCTACACCAATTGGAGCTTCAGCTAAATTTGCTGAGAAAGGTAAAATCATTCCTAAGAAAGATTTAGCTCTTCAAGCTCTAAGTTACGGTAACGTTTATGTTGCTCAAATAGCAATGGGTGCTAAAGATGCTCAAACAGTAAAAGCAATCCAAGAGGCTGCTAATTACGACGGACCATCTATAATTATTGCTTACTCTCACTGTATCGCTCACGGTTACCACATTGGTAAAGGTGGTGTATCTCAACAAGAGAAAGCAGTTGCATCTGGTCACTGGCCAATCTATCGTTTCGATCCAAGAAAAGAGCCAGGTAAGCAATATCAATTAGACTCTAAAGAGCCATCATTGCCACTAGAGGATTACATCTACAACGAGGCACGTTACGCTTCTATTAGAAAGAAAAATCCTGAAATGGCAGCTGAATTGTTAGAGCTTGCTAAAGCAGAAATCGACAAGAAATGGTTCCGTATCAAGCAATTGATGGAACTATAAGAAGTTGATTCTTATATAAAATTGAAATCCCGTTTGGTGTAAACTAAACGGGATTTTTTATTGTATTCATTTATATTATTATGGTGTGCCCTTCCGCAAGCTACAGGTCGGGTTATCCGCTATATCTTTTTTATACAATTACTTCAGCTATCCTCAGTAATCATATAAAAAAGGATGCCGCTCCTACCCCTCACACAAACAAATCTATCTCCGAAAC
>CAZIYK010000095.1:0-7377 GCA_964543445.1 uncultured Flavobacteriales bacterium | reverse complement strand
AAGGTTGAAAATATTTGGCCACATAACTGAAGTAGCTAAACCAGATAATACTAAGAACATTATTTTAATAGGAATCTCTTGTAAAACTATGTTTAAAGAAGAGTTTATTACAGGGAATTTAACTGTACTTTCTGGACCAAACATTGCTCCAAATATTAGAAGTAATCCAAAAGAAGTTACAGTAGTAAGCATAACTCTAGTAGAAACCTTACCTGCAATCATACCTCCAACAATACGACCTACAAGCATAAGAAACCAGTACGTTCCAACTACAGATCCTACAATTCCGGTATTCATCCCTAGTCCACCTTTAGTTACATCTGCTGCCATGTATAAATAAGCAGTAGATTGAATACCAACCTCAACTCCTAAATATACAAAGATGGCTACAAGACTATATCTGAAATGTGTAAATGAAAGTGCCCCTTTAATGTCCTCTATAATCTTAGTATCTTCTGTTGATTGATTTGGTTCAGGAATATCAACAAAATAAAGAACTACAAATGTAATGGCGAAAATTCCCATTGCTACATAAAGAGCAGGGCTAACATCTGAAATTTGTGGATGAGCAACTTGTCCTACAAGTATACCTGCAAATATTGGTGCAAGTGTTGCTCCAACAGAGCTAAGCGCTCCTCCAAAAGTTAGAAGTTGATTTCCTTTTTTACCTCCACCACCAAGTGTGTTAAGCATAGGATTTACTAGTGTGTTCAACAAAGCCATTGAGAAACCAGAAATAAATGCACCTGTGATGTAAACAAAAAAGCTTCCTATGTAACCAGAAACAAAAGTTATAGAAACACCTATAAATCCAACAGTAATAGCAATTAATGCTGTTTTTTTATAACCTATCTTACCAAGTAAAATTCCTGCAGGTACTCCCATCAATAAGTAAGCAATGAAATTTGCCATATTTCCCAATAGAGATTGGAAATTAGATAATCCAAACTGCCCCTTAACAACGTCAGCAAAAGGTGTTTGAATATTTGTTACGAATGAAATCATAAAAAATAGTACAAACATCATAATGATTGGTACCACATTATTTCTCTTAGAAGTCATATTTTTTAAATTTGATTTATTATTTCTGTGAATTTAAATAGATGTTCGTTTTACTGAACTAATTAAAGGTATCTAGTCCTAAAATAACGATACGGTTATTGTTAGATAAAAGTATTTAGATTAAATGATGAGGCTGTCCATTTTGGACAGCCTCTATTTTTTCTAAATTTAAAAATCTAGCTCAAAAAAGCTACTCTTAAATCTTCAACATCTGCTTCAGACATAGGTTTGAAATCTCCAAGTTTGTTACCCATCACAAGTGATTTTGCACTAAACTCTCCAATCTCTAATCTATCGAAAGCTAACGTTAAGTTTTTACCAACTGATACTACTGAATCGTTTTGGATAACAGCAAGTGGGCTACCTAACGAAATATTGTCAGCAATTGAATTTGCTCCTGCAAACTGCTCGCCATATTTTACGTTCATTACATCCTGAAGGAAAATCCAACTTTCTGGGATAGTACGTACATCAAGCTCTTTGTGTATTACTGAAAATGCCATTAAGTTTGGAGATGCAGTATGAACGATTGCTTTTACATCAGCATTCTTTTCGAAAATCTCTTTGTGTAAAGCAACGTGGTCGTTAGCAACTTTTCCTGCTTCTATATTACCATCTTTAACTTGTACTAAATCGCTTACGTCTAAATTCCAGTTAGCTTCGTTTTTAGGAGTTGTAACAAAATCATTTCCTTCTAAACGAACTGAAATTGCACCTACGCTAGTGTACATTAATTTCTGAGTAGATGATCTATCCATAAAAGCAACTATCTCGTTACGAACTGCTTTCTCATTTGAAGTGTAAACAACATCGTTGTTCTCTCCTAAAGTATTTACAGATTTAGCTAAATACTCTTCTAATTGCTCATTAGATAACTCTACAGGTGTTCCAAACTCAGCAGCATTAACAAGTGTTTGAGCTAGTAACTCTAGAGTCTCAAAACGGTTGTAAGCTTCCATCATATCTTTTCCACCAATAACAACACCGTGATTTTCCATAATCACTGCGTTGAAACCTTTTGCAAATTCCTCAGCAATTACATCTCCAAGTTCTTGAGATCCTGGTACTCTATAATCAGCAAATCCCATTTCTTTACAAATAGCATAAGCCCAAGGAGTAATTTTAGTATTTGGTTGTTTTGCAACTATACTAAAAGCTACTAAAGCTGGTGAGTGAGCGTGTATAACAGCATTTATATCCTTACGTTTATTGAAAACACCAATGTGGAATGGGTATTCTGATGATGGAGTATGTAGTCCTTCTATAGTTCCATCAGCTCTTACACAGCTAATATCTTTTGAAGTAAGAGTTCCTTTATCAATCCCTGAAGGTGTAATCCAGATATCTCCTTTTTCGTCTCTTATTGAAATGTTACCACCAGAAGTAGTTGTATTTCCTGCTTTGTATACTTTGTCAAGAATAAATGCGATTAATTCTTGAGGATGAACTGTATTTAAATTTACTTTTTTCATCTTATTGTTTTTTTGAATTGAAGAATACTTTAGGTTTACTAAAATCCTTCTATATTAATTGTACTTTCTACACGTGTTAAACCTAGATCGATCTTATGATCTACACCAGTAAACACTTTATCCCAAATAATTGCAGCAGCACCAAGTGCAGATGCATTATCTATTTTTGAAGTATAAATCTCTTTATCTACAAAATAACTTGAAAGTAATTTTAGATAGATATCATTTGCTGCAAATCCTCCAGAAATGTAGATTTTATTTGAATTATCAGACTTAGGAATTACGTTCTCAATACTGTGTATTTGGTATTGAACTAAATCGAAGATAAATTTGTGATATGCTTCTTCAAAAGATTCAAACTGAGATAAATCTACTTCTGTATCTAAGTAATCATTAGGTATTCCGTTTGCGAAGAATGCTTTTTGAAGATGATACTTAGAATTTAATTTTTCAAGAACCGAATGATTAAGTTTTATACTTTTGAATGAATCGCTAGGTACTCCAAAATGAGAACAAATACGCTCAGTATTTACTTCGTGAATATATCCTAAATAAAGTCTTGAAGATTTAACTTGTTTTTGGTTTACACTTAAGAAACATAAACAGTCTTCTTCTAACTCTTGAGCTGTAAGAGGTTCCTCGTTAAATGGATTCATAACGATACTCCAAGTACCTGTAGAAATTAGAATAAACTCTGATTGGTTTGCTAATAAATACGGAACAAGAGATGATGAACTATCGTGAATACCTATTCCTACTTTTATAGATTTGTTACTGTAATTAGTATCAAATAAAGTTGAGTTTGAAATTGGCTGTGGTAAGTTGATATTGTAATCACTTAACCATTGGTGATATTTCATTTCATCGAAATTCCACATTGCTGTATGACATCCGATAGAAGTATATTCAGATGTAATCTCAGAAGTGAAACTGTAGCTCAAAAACTGAGGGAAATGAAGAATATCTTTTACTTTACTATACACTTCAGGTTTTGTGTCTTGCAACCATTTTATTTGCAATCCTGAATTTAGGAAACCTAATGCTGGAGATGCAGTAATTCTAGTAAATTCATTAACTCCACCGTAGTTGTTGTAAATCTCGTCAGATATTTTTTTGTCTAGAGGTTTTAGGTAATTATAAAGAGGTGTTAATTTCTCTCCATTTTCATCTAAATACATTAAAGAGGCTCCATAAGTAGAAAAATTAACTGCCTTGATTGAATAAACATTCTCTTCGATAATTTTATCTAAAGATTCTTTTACCCAAGCTAAAAGGCTATCTATATTTTCTAATTCGAAACCATCTTCATCGGTAAGTAATTCGAAACGTTGTTGTTTTACATAAACCACTTTCAGATTCTGGTCGAACAACATTATTTTCTTATTAGTCTTACCTATATCGAAAACCGCGATAACATCCATTAAGTCAATATTATTATCACTCATTCTAATTCTTAATTTTATTTGTGTAAATATGTTTAGAAAGTGATAAAGTAGATGATAACATAAACTTTATCACTTAACTAAACAGTGTGACCAATGATAAATTTGGTTATAATTTTAATAGCTAAAATTAGCTACGTGCACTCAATACAGTTTTTTCGTATTCTTGTACATCGTTGATGTAATCAGCTCCAGCAGGTACTTCGTTTTGTAAACAGTAGTAATCCCAAACTGATCCGAAAGGCATAGTTTTTAATTCTTCTAACAATGCAAGTCTTTCGAAGTTCTGACCGTTTTCTTCGTACTTAAGTAAAGTAGAAGTTGGCTCAAGAAGTGCAATCATAAATGCTTTTTGAGTAGCTCTTGTTCCAACAACGTAAGCTCCAATTCTATTTAAACTAGCATCGAAGAAGTCAAGACCGATATTAACTCTATCTAAAGCATTAGTACGGATAATTTCTTGTGCAATAAGTAGGATATCGTCGTTAAGTGTAACAACGTGATCACTATCCCATCTTACACCACGAGTAACGTGAAGAAGAATTTCTTCTACAAACAATAATGTAGCAGAAATTTTGTCTCCTACCTGCTCAGTTGGGTGGAAGTGACCGTTATCTAAACAAATAAGTTTGTCGTTTTTAGCTGCATAGCTTAAGTAGAAATCGTGAGAACCAACAACCATTGACTCAGATCCAATACCGAATAATTTACTTTCAACAGCATCTTTTAAGTGCTCTTTTGGATATTCTACAGCAAAAATTTCGTCTAGAGATTTCTTAAGTAAAGCTCTGTGACCAGCTCTATCTACAGGCATATCTTTAGATCCATCAGGAATCCAAATATTGTGAACACAAGCAGTACCTAATTGTTTACCCATTTCAGCAGCAATCTTACGACACTGTTTTACGTGGTTAACCCAGAAAGTACGGATTTCTTCGTTTTTACTTGAAAGTGTAAATCCTTCGTCAGATTTAGGGTGAGAGAAACATGAAGCGTTGAAGTCTAATCCAATACCTCTTTCTTTAGCCCAATCAATCCATCCTTGGAAATGTTCAACATCAATCTTGTCTCTATCAACAAAACCGTTATTAAACTCACCATAAATAGCGTGAAGGTTTAAACGTTGTTTACTTGGAATCAAAGACATTGCTTTGTCTAAGTCAGCTCTCATTTCAGCAATAGAAGTAGCTTTACCTGGGTAGTTTCCAGTAACTTGGATTCCACCACCACCAAGAGCTGAATCAGGTCTTTCAAAACCTCCAACATCATCAGTTTGCCAACAGTGTAAACTTACATTTACATCATCCATTTTTTTGATTACTGCATCAGTATCAATGCCAAATTCAGCATACTTCTTCTTAGCTAGTTCGTAAGCTTCTAAAATTGCTTTACTCATAATTTAAAATATTTAATAATGTTCGGTACAATAATTTGTATCAATTTGTTTTCTTTTTTTGTTGAAAAAAATTGCTTTATTTCAACGGTGTAAAAGTATTTCAAACATATGGTGTAACCAATGCACAAATTGGCAATTGATATACACTTTTTGGCATAATTGAATTTTGCATATAGTTATTTTGTTGTCTAATTTTCAATATCTTTGAGCCGTAATTGGGTAGTTAAGCAAAACATCATTATGCTGATGTAAAAGTAACTTGATGGTAAGTGTAGTTAGTACACTAATCGGCGATTAAAGTATATTTATTGGCATATCCGATTTTTGTTGATTCAGAAAACAAGGCTGTAAATAATATGGGGAACTTTATAAAGTATCTAACAATAAATTCAAAGGATATTGATTGGGGGGTTTATATAAATGCTATTGGCAAAACTACAAGTAAACCACATGAGGTATATCCATCTAATGTTCATCCATCTGCCTATTTTTTTAATTGGGAATTTGGTAGGACACTAAATGAATATCAAGTTATTTATATTACCAAAGGTAGTGGAGTGTTTGAAAATAAATATGGCAAGATTAAAGTAGAGGAAGGATCGATAATTTTTCTTTTTCCAGACGAATGGCATAGATATAAGCCTGATGATGAAATTGGTTGGACAGAATTTTATGTAGGTTTCAACGGTAAGTTAGCAAGTCACTTTGTAAACCAAATAAACGTAAGTAAAAGAAATCAGGTTATAAAAGTTGGATACAATGATAAATTTATAGAAGTTTTAGATAGAATTTTTGAACTTGCTAAAGACGAGCCAACAAGTTTTCAGCAAATAGCTAGTGGTAATTTAATAAGATTTTTGGGTTTGCTTGATGCTAGCCTTAAAGGAACAGATTTATCAAACGATAGAATTTCAGATATTTTCTCTAAAATAAAATTCATTATTAGAGAAAATGTTGATTCTGACTTGTGCATGCAAGATATTGCTAAAGAATACAATATTAGCTATTCTTATTTCAGGAAAATGTTTAAAAAACACACAGGACTTTCGCCAAAACAGTATCACTTGCAATTAAAAATATACAAGGCAAAAGAGTTACTTTTAACAACAGATAAAAGTGTGAAGGAAATATGTTATGATTTAGGTTTTCAATCAACGTCATATTTCTCTAGAATTTTCAAACAGAAATTGGGGGTAGCTCCTAATAATCTGAAATTAACAAAAAAAAGCGACACAAAATCTCCATCATAATCAAGTAGGTGTCAATAATTAAGAAATTACAAATAACGATACATGTCAGATTTTTATAAAAAACTATTCGAAAGTCACCAACGTACCGAAGAGAACCCGAACCTTGAGGAAGTAATATCTCTTTCTGACAGATTGTTAAGTCTGTTGTTTCCTGAAAGATGTTCTAAGGGATACATAATGCAAAGAGAATTAGAATTAGAATTCGAGGAGATTCAAATTGAATTCATACATCTAATTGCTAAAGTAAAACCTTTCCTAAATAAGCCTTGCAACTTGATTGTTGAGAAATTCTTTGATAAAATTCCTTTGATACATCAGGAGATGAGAAAAGATGCAATTGCAATTACAAACAACGATCCTGCTGCCGTAGATGAATTAGAAGTAATTAAAACATATCCTGGATTTTATGCAATTGCAATTTACAGGTTGGCTCATGAGTTACACAAACTTGATGTGCCATATATTCCAAGAGTATTATCGGAAGGAGTGCATAGCAAAACAGGAATAGATATTCATCCTGGAGCTAATATTGGTTCAAGTTTTTGTATAGATCACGGTACGGGAATTGTAATAGGTGAGACCTGCGAAATAGGAAACCATGTGAAGATATATCAAAACGTAACTCTTGGTGCATTAAGTGTAGAAAAGGAAATGTCTAACACTAAGCGTCATCCTACATTAGAAGATAATGTAGTTGTTTACTCCGGTGCTACAATTTTGGGAGGAGAAAGTATAATTGGCGAGAACTCTATTAT
>CAZIYK010000094.1:0-7393 GCA_964543445.1 uncultured Flavobacteriales bacterium | reverse complement strand
GAACAGATAATTAAAGACATACCTGATAATCCCACACATGTTTACGGTTTTGCATATTCGTATTTGTATAAAATAGCCTTAAAAAAGGGAGATAAGGCTAAAGCTGAAGAGTGGAAGTCTGAATTTATGAAGTCTAATTTGCCTAATAAGGATTACTACTTAAAGAATTTTACGGCTGATTAATCTTTGTCCTGAACCTTATTAACGGTATCCAATCGCTCCCATTCCTTAAAATTATCTATCTCTTTGCCTACCATGTTGAGTACGTAGAGTAAAATGGCTGTATCGTCTGTGAATCCAATAATTGGAAGGATATCCGGTATTATATCGATAGGATTTACGAAATAAATGAGTGTAGCTATAACCGAAATTATAGTTTTGGAATTTACGTTTTTGTATTCTCCTTTCGACCATTTAGTTATCAGTCTTGCTAAAACAGATAAGTCCTTTTTGATATCTTTTACAGAAGATTTATTTGAAACTAATTTTTTACCAACTTCAAATATCAACACAGAAATACCTGCGGGGTTAGTAATCAACTTTTTTGCTTTGTTGTAAGCTGAATTGAATGCATTGGTATAGACTTTATTCATATTAATTATTGTTTTGGGTGTTTAGTTTCACAATTCTATATGTCTTCTTTTTGCTCAAATAACGTTGAATAATACTTTTTACTTCCCTATTGTTTTTCATAGGAGTTATCAATGATTCTAATATTTTGATGTTAGAAACTTGTTGAGCCAAATCGGTAAAACCAAAACCTTTGTATTCACCATCCTTAATTAGTACAACCGAATGTTCGGTAGCATTTCTGCCTTTGTCGATAATTGCAAAATTATCGTGTTCGAAAGTCAATTTGCCAATTAGTTCTTTTACTCTTTTGTTGTATTCTTCAGGTTTTTCTTCTCCAATGCAAGCGCCATTACATTCTTTAATTCCGTAACTGAAACATGCTCCTTTTGTTTTTTCTAACCCAATAAGCTTATCGCAAAGTTTAAATTCTTTTCTAAACTTATTTAAAATATTATTTCCTTCGGCAACAGAAACAAAACTAATAAGTGGCGTGATATCTTCTTTGGTTTTCTCTATTTTTAATCTGATGTAACCTTTGTTGTCAGTGAAATGATAAAGTCCCCAAGGATATCCTGTTTTGCGTTTAATCTTGTTGTATTTAGGTCGTGTTTCTCTTATCTCTTCTGATTCTTTGAGTAGAGCAATAAGTTCGCTTCCGGTTTCTTCGTAGCTAACAGCAACTATCTCTTTTTGCATTTTTTTAGCTCTAGAAGATTTGTTTAAGAAATGCTGATTTACTCTTTTCTGGATGTTTTTGCTTTTGCCAATATAGATTATTTCACCTCCTTTTTTGTGCATGTAATACACGCCTGTTGAGGTAGGTAAGTCTCTTAATATTGAAACCAACTTCGGAGCAATATCTCCTTTTTTCTCATCAGTTACAGACTTACTAATTATTTTTTTAGAAAGGTCTTTGTTTAAAAGTATCTTGAATAATTTTACAGTAGCCAATGCATCGCCTGTTGCTCTATGTCTGTCGGTAATGGGAATTCCTAAAGCTTTGGTCAATTTTCCAAGGCTATAAGAATCCATATCAGGGATAAGAGTTTTAGATAATTCAACGGTGCAAAGCGTAGGCCTTTTGAACTCGTAACCCAATCTGCGGAATTCTAATTGTAATATTCTGTAATCGAAAGAAGCATTATGTGCAACAACGGTTGTATTTTCTGTAATTTCGATAATGCGTTTTGCTACTTCGAAAAATTTAGGAGCAGATCGCAACATTTTGTTGTTTATACCTGTAAGCTTTACAACAAAAGGTTGAATAGGTATTTCGGGATTTACTAAACTAGCAAACTGATCAACAATTTCGTGACCATCGAATTTATAGATGGCTATTTCTGTAATTCCCTCTTCGTTGAATTTTCCTCCAGTTGATTCTATGTCTATTATTGTGTACAATACTTTGTTGTTTAATTGAGAAATTTCAGAAAGTTTTAAGTGTATAGAGTCCGTAAAGTTTTGGAGCATGCCAAAACTTTACGGACTTTCCAACTCTAGGCATTTTTTAGCTATTACTTAATAGCACATGCTCTAAGTCCGAAAATAGAACTTCCTATTCTTACCATGTTACTCCCGTTTTCTATGGCAATTTTGTAATCGCCACTCATTCCCATAGAGAGAGTTGTGAATTGAGGATTTGTTTCCTTTACCTTGTCGAAAATTGATTTTAGACTTGCAAATTCTGAAGCAACCTTATCCTTATCACTTGTGTTTGTAGCCATGCCCATCAATCCTACCACACGTACGTTTTCGTAAGCTTTGTAAGTTTCTGAAGCTAAAATTTCTTCAACTTCGGCATGATTAAATCCGAATTTGGTTTCTTCTTCGGCAATGTGAACTTGCAATAAACAATCAATAACTCTATCGTTTTGTTTAGCTCTTTTGTTTATTTCTTTTAGCAATTTAAGACTCTCAACTCCGTGGATAAGTTTTACAAACGAAGCCATGTATTTAACCTTGTTGGTTTGTACATGCCCTATCATGTGCCATTCTATATCTTTTGGAAGAGCTTCGTATTTGCCAACCATTTCTTGAATTTTGTTTTCACCAAAAATTCTATGACCAGCTTCGTAAGCTTCAAGAATATCTTCGTTAGGTTTTGTTTTAGAAACGGCAACAAGAGTTACGTCTTGTGGCAAACTTGCTTTTATATTTTTTAAGTTTTCAGAAATTGTTCCCATAACTATAATTTATTCAAATTCGTAAATTGTTAATCCACTTCTGAGTTTTGGTTCAATATAAGTACTTTTTGGAGGCATATTGTATTCCGAATCAGCAATTCTTTTTAGTTGATTTACTGATACAGGGAAAAGTCCAAATCCAACTGTAAATTCATTAGAATCTATTTTGAATTTCATTGACCCAACTCCTTTTTTCTCGCTTTGATAAGAAATCCTATCGTCGTCGCGCATATCCTTGATGTTCAATATCGGACTTAGTATAGTTTCATAAATAAGTTGAGAGTCTAAATCGTCTAGAGGGTTATTTACTGTAAATTTTTCTTTCCTCAAATATAACGAGTAATATTCACCATCTAAATACATGCTGAAATGATGTTTTTTTGATGGTCGGTAATACGTTGTGCCTCTATTTTTTATTCTGTAAAAAGTGTCCAATTCCATTAAGAATTGTTCTTTGGTCTTTCCGTTTAAATCTTTTATTAATCTATTGAAACTATAAATTTTTAATTGCGATTCTGGAATCAAGTAAACCATAAAGTGATTTACAGCATCTCTAATAGTTTCATCATCAGTATCTTTTATCTTAGCTAAATTAGCCGAAGATGCACTACGGTGATGTCCATCAGCAATATATACTTTATCTATCTCTGCAAAATAATTAGACAGTAAAGATATGTCTTCATCATTTTCAATAAGCCAAAGGTAATGAATATCCTTGTTGGTTGTAGCGAACTCGTATTCTGCTCTTTGGCTAGTATATTTTTCCACTATTTCATCAATACCGTCAACATCGCTGTAAGTCATAAGTATAGGTTCTGAATTAAAACCTGTTACGTCTAGATATTTTGTGAAAATTTCTTCTCTACGACTTATAGTTTCCTCGTGAAGTTTAATGTTTCCATTAAAATAATCATCAACATGAATTGAAGAAATTATTCCTGTAAAGGTATTCCCTTCGTGTACTTGTCGGTATATGTAGTAAGCTTCTTTTTCGTCTTTTATAAAAATCTTTTCAGATTTAAAATCTAAGTATCTATTTCTGATTAGAGGATATTTTTCAGCTCCTTCGAGTTCTAATCCGTATTTTCTATCGGGGTGTAAAACATGTAAAAAGGAGTATGGATTTCCAGCTAATTTTTCTTCGATTGATTTTTTGTCGTAAGAAATATATGTTCTTGATGGGACTAAGCTAGATAACGCTCTTTGTGGCCTAACTGCTCTAAAGGGTTTTACTTTTGCCATTATCAATCATTGTTAAAGTTGTTGTGATGCAACAAATTTACAATCCTAGGATATAATAAACGGATGTTTAAAGATTTTT
This sequence comes from uncultured Flavobacteriales bacterium, assembly GCA_964543445.1. Classification (GTDB taxonomy): domain Bacteria; phylum Bacteroidota; class Bacteroidia; order Flavobacteriales; family JADGDT01; genus JADGDT01. The sequence continues at coordinate 3,316 of CAZIYK010000094.1, read as the reverse complement.
TTTAGGATTATTTATCTGTGAAATTTTTAGATAAAATAGTGATTTGATTAGAAAAGAAGATATTTTCAAACCTTGACTTTTGGGTACAAAAAAAGGCAAGCTACCCACATCGCACTGCTACAACCGTTTACCCTTGCTGCGTTCCCGCCCTGGGGGATTCAACAGGAGCTAGTCGTGTGGGACTTGCCGGGTGCAAATGTACAACGTTTCATGTTTTTGGCAAGTTTTTTTTACTTTTTTTTAAGTGTTTTTCGTGTGCTTTTTTTAGGTGCTGAAATACAGTGTTTTGCTTGCGAACTATGGTGTTTTTGATATGAGATTCTATATAGAAATAACAGATTGTATATTTTTATATGAATTTTCAATATTAAACTTACAATCAGGTATTTTATTTTATATTTATGAGTGAAAAGAGGAATTGATATTACAAGTTGCAATATTGATTCTTTGATAGTTGATTAAATAGTTATATTATTGTATTATAATTAGATGTAAATGAAAGTAATGGTGCTATCACTAAAAAATATCAGTGTAAATAACTTCAATTTTGATGGAGTAACTTCTGTTGTAACCATTATTCGCAATACCACTATTACCCCTTGTGGGTTATAATTTTACATATCGCCAATTTTGGATAAAGCAAATAGTAATTGCTTTTATGCCTAAAGACACACACAAACTTATTTATTAGAAAATTAGAATAATTGTATGTAATACGATTATACAACATAATATTATTATGAAAGTATTAAAATTCGGAGGGACATCAGTAGGTTCATCAGAAGCATTTCAGAGAGTAAAACAAATATCATTAGATTCAGCAAGTAAAGAGAAAACCATAGTTGTGGTTTCTGCTGTTTCGCAAATGACTAATTTATTACAGAAGATAGCAGACAAAGCATCGGTAGGAGATGAGAGTTATTTCGAAGATATGGCTTTGTTGGAGCAAAAACATATTGCTATAATTAGAGATTTAATTTCTATCGAAAAACAGAGTGGAGTTATTGCTGAATTCAAAACAAACTTAAATAGGCTAGAAGATATTGTTAAAGGAATATTTTTGGTAGAAGAACTCACTGAGAAATCAACAGCTTTAGTTTTAAGTTTTGGTGAAAAATTCTCGTCTCGAATACTTTTTCACTTCTTCAATGAAGATTCTACAGATGTTGAGTATTGGGATTCTTCGGAGTTGGTTGTTGCAAATGGGAAATTTATTAATGCTCAGTTAAACGAAGAGCTGACAAAAATAAATCTTTTAGAAGCAAATAAAAGTGATTTCTCAATTGCAGTAATGCCAGGTTTTATTGCTAGAAATAAAGAAAATCAGCTTACTACTTTGGGGCGTGGCGGATCGGATTATACAGCATCAATTGTGGCTGCTCATCTTAAGGCAGATAGATTAGAGATTTGGACAGATGTTGATGGTATGCTTACTGCAGATCCGTCAATGGTGAAACAAGCTACACCTTTGAAGAGTGTTTCTTTTGATGAAGCTATGGAGTTGTCGCATTTTGGAGCTAAAGTTATTTATCCTCCATCAATACAACCTGCGCTGAAAGAGGGGATTCCTATGGTTATAAAAAATACTTTTAACCCTAGTCATCCTGGTACAATGATAGTATCAAAAGCACCAATAAAAACGGACATAACAGGTTTGTCGGCAATTAAGGATATTTCGGTAATAGATATTGCTGGTGCAGGTATGGTAGCGATTCCGGGTTATGCTAGTAGGGTGTTTAAATCGCTGTCTGATAAAAATGTAAATATCATTTTAATAACTCAAGCTTCGTCAGAGCATTCAATTACAATTGCTATTAAAGATGTTGATAGTTCAAGAGCAATAGAAGCTTTGAAAGAAGAATTTAGTTTTGAGTTGGAAAGAGGAAAGATTAAAGATCTTGAAGTACAAGAAGATTTAGCGATTATTGCTCTTGTTGGTGATAATATGAGGAGTAGAGGAGGATTGAGTGGAAAGGCTTTTTCTGCATTAGGACACAATGGAATTAATATTCGTGCAATAGCTCAGGGTTCTTCTGAAAAGAATATTTCGATGGTTGTTCTTCAATCTGATTTAAGAAAAGCAATGAATGTTCTTCACGAAGAATTTTTCTTGTCGGAATACAAAAAGATACACCTTTATCTTGCCGGACTTGGTAATGTTGGTAGTTCGTTGGTAGAGCAGGTTAAAGCTCAAAAGCAACATTTAAGAGATGTACATAATGTAGAGATGGTTGTTGTAGGGATGATCAATTCTAGAAAATATGTAATTAAAAGAGATGGAATAGATTTAGAAAATTGGAAGCAGGAATTAGAAAATAGCAATAATGTTTCTGATATGGTAGAGTTCCATAAAGAAGCTACAGAGTTAAATCTTAGAAATGCTGTTTTTGTAGATAATACGGCTCATGAAGAAATATCAAACTTCTATGAAAAGTTCTTGGCTTCAAAAATTTCTATCGCGTGTTCTAATAAAATTGCAGCTTCTTCAAGTTTAGAAAATTATAAAAAACTAAAAGAATTAGCTCGAAAGAATAGAGTTAGTTACCTATATGAAGCTAATGTTGGCGCAGGTTTGCCAATTATTGATACGATTAATAATTTGGTGAGTAGTGGCGATAGAGTTACTAAAATAGAAGGTGTTCTTTCTGGTAGTTTAAGTTTTATTTTCGATAATTACGATGGTACTACTTCATTTGCTGATATTGTGAAACAAGCAAAAGATGAAGGCTATACAGAGCCAGATCCACGTATAGATTTAAGTGGTAAGGATGTTGCTCGTAAAATATTAATTTTGGCTAGAGAGAGTGGTTACGATTTAGAACCTGAAGATGTAGTGTCAGAAAGTTTTATGCCAGAAAGCTGTTTAGTTCCTATGGGAGTAGATGATTTTATCTCATCTTTAGAAAAAGAAGAAGAACATTTTAAAACGATGTATCTGAAAGCAAAAAATGCAGGTGAAAAACTTAAAATAGTTGGAACTTTCGAGAATGGAAAGGCTAAAGTAAAATTACAGTCGTTAGACTCTTCAAGTCCTTTTTCAGGATTGAAAGGAACAGATAATATGGTGTTGATTTATACTGATCGTTATCCTGATAATCCAATGATTATTCAAGGGGCAGGAGCAGGAGCAGCAGTAACATCGGCAGGTGTATTTGGCGATATAATGAGAACAATGAAACATTAGATGGTTATTGCTTCGTTGTTTATGAATGCTTTGGATCTATTGTTTAGACTTTGTGGCTGATAAATTGGTTATCAAGTTTAAACGGTAAAAGCGAAGCTTTACAAACAAAATGCGAAGCATTATAAACAACAA
>CAZIYK010000093.1:0-7406 GCA_964543445.1 uncultured Flavobacteriales bacterium | reverse complement strand
CCAGATTTTCTAAAGCAACAGTTAAAACCAAAAGAAGGAGATATTGTTGAGATTCTAAAAGAAAGTGATATTTACAAAAACAAGCAGGAAGAGTTTGGAAGCAAGGAAGAAGAACTTAAATTTCTTTCTACAAGATATAAGTATAACAAAACAGATGGTGAGGTTGTAGGAAAGCATCAAGGAGCTCATTTCTTTACCAAAGGACAAAGGAAAGGACTTGGAGTGGGAGGAAAAGTAGAACCTTTGTTTGTTATTGAAACCGATGTAAACGAAAATGTTGTTTACACAGGTCAAGGTCATACTCATCCGGGTTTGCTTGGTAAGGCTCTATTTATTTCTAATGAAGAATTACATTGGGTAAGAAATGATTTAGAATTGAAAAATGGTGAATCTTTAGATGTTTTGGCTAGAATTAGATACCGACAGCCATTACAAAAAGCTAAGATTTACAAGGTAGAAAGTGGTTTATATATCGAATTTGAAGAATATCAATCAGCTATTTCTGAAGGACAATTTGCAGCGTGGTATTTAGATGATGAATTGATTGGTTCGGGTGTTATTTCTTAACGAAATTATTTGTATATTTTCCTAGTTAATTAATGGCATACAGGAGATAATTATTTATTGAAAATCAGTAATTAATTATCTCATGCAAAAAAAAATGTTATTTTTGCGATAATGAAATTTACAGCGACAGATATAGCAGGGGTTCTTCACGGGGAAATTGAAGGAGATCCGAACGTAACAGTTAGTAGTTTAGCTAAAATAGAAGAAGGTAAAAAGGGAACACTTACCTTTTTATCTAATACAAAATACACACCATATTTATATTCAACAGATTCATCAATTGTTATTGTAGATAAGACGTTTGTTCCAGAAAAAGAATTTACGGCTACTTTAATAAGAGTAGATGATTCTAGGATGGCTTTTTCTAAACTTCTTGAGTTTTATGAGGAGGCTAAGAAAAATAAGTTTGGAATAGAACAACCTACATTTATTTCGGATACAGCAAAATACGGAGAGAATCCATATATAGGTGCTTTCGTGTATATTGGCGAAAACGTAGTACTTGGCGATAATGTAAAAATTTATCCTCACACATACGTTGGAGATAATGTAGTTATCGGTGATAATTCTACGTTGTATTCAGGTGTAAAAGTTTATTCTGATACGAAAATTGGAAATTTCTGTAGCATACATTCAAATTCGGTTATTGGAGGTGATGGTTTTGGATTCGCTCCAAATTCTAATAATGAATACTCCAAAATTCCACAGATTGGAAATGTAATTATCGAAGATTATGTAGATATTGGCTCTGGAACCTCAATTGATAGAGCCACTCTAGGATCTACAGTAATAAAGAAGGGTGTAAAGCTAGACAATCAGATTCAGGTAGCACATAATGTAGTGGTAGGAGAAAATACTGTTATAGCTGCCCAAACAGGAATTGCAGGAACTACCAAAATAGGTAAGAACTGTATGATTGGCGGTCAGGTTGGATTTGTAGGACATATTACTATTGGCGATGAAGTTAAGATTGCAGCACAATCTGGAATATCTTCAAGTATTCCTGATGGTCAAACAATTCAAGGTTCGCCAGCTATGCCAATTAAAGATTTCTTGAAATCTTACGTGCATTTCAAAAAATTCCCAGAAGTTGTAGATAGAATAAATAAAATCGAGAACAAGCAAAGTTAAATATAAACTTCAGTATTACTTGAAACACATTTTTCATTAATATTTTAGTTTTCAAACAGAAAAGAATAATCTATTATGAGTCAAAAGCAAAAGACATTAAAAGCTCCAGCTACCATTTCGGGTGTTGGTCTTCATACTGGAGTAGAGGTTAATATGACTTTTCGTCCTGCACCTGTAAATCATGGGTTCAAATTTATGAGAACTGATTTGGAAGGAAACCCAGTTATAGAAGCAGATGCAAATTATGTTTCTAATACTCAAAGAGGAACAGTATTAGAAAAGAAAGGAGTTAGAGTTTCTACTACAGAACATGCTTTAGCTGCTTTAGTTGGATTAGATATAGATAACGCTCTTATAGAGATGGATGGTCCAGAGCCTCCAATTATGGATGGTTCGGCTATTGAGTTTATAAAAGTTATAGAAGAGGCTGGAATAGTAGAGCAAGACGCAGATAGAGAGTATTACGAAATTAAAGAAATAGTTTCTTATACAGATCCTAATACTGGTAGCGAAATTATAGCAATGCCTGCTGATGAATTTTCAGTAACGGCAATGGTTGATTTTGGAACTAAAATTTTAGGAACTCAAAACGCTACACTAAACAAACTTTCAGATTTTAAAGATGAGTTTGCTAATGCAAGAACTTTCTCTTTTTTGCATGAATTAGAATTATTGATAGATAATGGATTGATTAAAGGTGGAGATCTTAACAATGCAATTATTTATGTTGATAACGAAATTTCAGAAGAGAGATTAGATAAATTAAAGAAGGTTTTTGGTAAAGAAGATATAACAGTTAAACCTAACGGAATATTAGATAATTTAACATTGCATTACCCTAATGAGGCTGCAAGACATAAATTACTTGATGTTGTTGGAGATTTAACATTGGTTGGAACAAGAATTAAAGGTAAGATTATAGCTAATAAACCTGGACATTTTGTAAATACACAGTTTGCAAAGAAATTGTCTAAAATCATTAAGATAGAGAAAAGAAATAAAGTACCTAAGTTCGATCTTAATGCCGAGCCTTTGATGGATGTGGTAGATATAATGAAACTTCTTCCTCATCGTCCACCATTCCTATTGGTTGATAAGATTCTAGAGCTTTCTGATTCTCATGTAGTGGGAGTTAAGAGTGTTACAATGAACGAACCGTTCTTCCAAGGACACTTCCCTGGAGCACCTGTTATGCCAGGAGTTTTACAGGTAGAGGCAATGGCTCAAGCTGGAGGTATTTTAGTATTACAAAGTATTCCTGATCCTGAAAATTATCTTACATATTTCATGAAAATGGATAATGTTAAGTTTAAACAAATGGTAAAACCAGGAGATACTTTAATATTTAAACTTGAGTTAATTTCGCCAATACGTCGTGGTATTTGTCATATGCAAGGATATGCTTATGCTAACAATAAATTGGTGATGGAGGCAGAATTAATGGCTCAGATAGCTAAAAAGAAATAATCTAGATTTTTTATTATGAATCAACCCTTAGCATATGTACATCCGGGAGCAAAAATTGCATCGAATGTAGTAATTGAACCATTTACAACAATTCATAAGGATGTTGAAATTGGAGAAGGAAGCTGGATAGGATCTAGTGTAACTATAATGGAAGGAGCAAGAATTGGGAAAAATGTAAGAATTTTCCCTGGAGCTGTTATTTCAGCAATCCCTCAGGATTTAAAATTCGAAGGAGAAGATTCTCTTGCCGTTATTGGAGATAATACTACCATTCGTGAGAATGTTACGGTAAATAGAGGTACAAACGCATCAGGTGAAACTCTTATAGGGAAGAATTGTTTGATAATGGCTAATGTACACGTTGCTCACGACTGTATATTAGGAGATAATTCTATACTTGTAAACAATGTTGCTCTTGCGGGGCACGTTGTTATAGGAGATTATGCTATTGTGGGAGGTCAGTCGGCAATACACCAATTTGTACAAGTAGGTGAGCATGCTATGATATCAGGTGGTACGTTAGTTCGTAAAGATATTCCACCATTCACCAAAGCTGGTAAAGAGCCAGTTTCGTTTATCGGTATCAATTCAATAGGATTACGTAGAAGAGGGTTCGAGTCTAAAAAAATAAATGAGATTCAGAGTATTTATAGAATTCTTTTCCAGAAGAAAAATAATACATCTCAAGCTTTAGAGATAATTGAGGCTGAATTAGAAGCAACACCAGAGAGAGATAGAATAGTAACTTTCATTAGAGAATCTCAGCGAGGAATAATGAAAGGATATATGAATTCATAAAAATTTTAAAATAAATAATTAATTATAAGATGGCTAGTACTTCAGATATAAAAAATGGACTTTGTTTGATTCACAACGGAAACATTTACAAAGTAATAGAATTTCAACACGTAAAACCAGGTAAAGGACCTGCTTTTGTACGTACAAAGTTAAAGAGTTTAACAACTGGTAAGGTAATAGATAATACTATTCCTGCAGGACACAAGATAGAAACAGTTCGTGTAGAAACTAGAGCTTATCAATATCTTTATAAAGATGATCAAGGTTATCACTTCATGAATAATGAAGATTATAATCAGATTTTTCTTCAAGAAGCTATGATTGATGCTCCTCAGTTTTTGAAAGAAGGACAAAATGTTGTTATCGTATTTAATGCGGAAGATGAGTCTCCATTAACTTGTGATTTACCTCCTCACGTAGTTTTAGAGGTAACTGCAACTGAGCCTGGAGTAAAAGGAAACACTGCAACAAATGCAACTAAACCTGCTACTTTAGAAACTGGTGCAACTATCAATGTTCCTTTATTTATTAACGAAGGAGATAAGATAAGAATAGATACTGCAAAGGGAGCTTATCAAGAAAGAATTAAAGAATAGCTTTAACTTTCTTTATTATTTAAATCCGCAGATAAAATTGATTTTTGTTTGCGGATTTAATGTATAATATTCCCACAATAAACAGCATAGAAATTTTATAAAGAGCTTGTATTTACGTTAATACAAGCTTTTTTTCATAAATTAGTAGTCTATGATTGCTATAAAATAGAAATGAATTTGTTTTTTGTAATTCTAGATTGAAATAATAATTGGTTAAGTTTGCGGTTTCGGACTTGAATTAAAGAATTCTTATGTTAAATAAATTAGATATTGCTTTTAAGTATAATACTCTAGCGTATAGGGTGGTTGTGCTTTTAGTTACAATTTCGGCAATTACATATTTGTTGCCCAAAGGAGTGCAATTTAATTACGAATATCAGCAAGGGAAACCATGGTTGTTCGATGATCTTTTTGCTCCTTTTGATTTTGCTATTTCTAAATCTGACGATGAACTTAAGCTTGAAAAATCAGATATTATTTCGAAAGCAGCACTTTATTTTAATTACGATGAAAAGGTAAAGGATTCTGTAATTTCAGATTTCAAAAGAAAAGTAGATCAATTAGGAGAGAAGAGAGATATAAGTAAGAACGAGCTAAATAAGATAAGGGCTTTTGGAGAGAAGCAGTTGAAGCTTATTTATGATGCAGGAATTCTAGCAAAGGATAAGAAACTTAAAGAACCGGATAAATCTCGAAAGGTTGTATTGCTAGTAAATAATGTGGCTAGAGATGTTGAATTTGGCGATTTTTACAGCGTTAATTCTGCACTGAAAAAAATTGATGAGGCTATATCAAATTCGGAATTTAAAGTTTATAAGGCATTTTTAGATGAATTATTTATTGGAGTTCTTCAGCAAAATGTAAAATACGATGCCAATAAAACCGAAAAAGGTATTTCGGAGGAATTAAGCAATATTTCTATAACAAGAGGTTTTGTTGCCAGAAATACTAGAATTATATCAAGAGGAGATATAGTAAAAGGGGAGGAGTTAAATAAGTTGAATAGCTTAAAAGCTGAATATCTTTCTAAAGGATTAGGCGAAAGTAATTATGTATGGATTACCGTAGGACATGTAATTAAAGTGTCGGTATTATTAATCATGTTGATGTTGTTTCTTTTCCAGTTTAAGAACGATGTTTACGACGATGATAATAAGACAACTTTTGTCTATTTCAATCTGCTAATGATGGTAGGTTTGGCCTCCTTGGTGATACGCTATCATCCCGAACTTTTATATATAGTTCCGGTGGCAATTGTTCCCATTGTATTGAAGTCGTTTTTTGATTCTAGATTAGGACTAGTAACACACGTGATTATGGTGCTTCTGATAGGATTTATGGCACCTAATCCATTTGAGTATGTGTTTCTTCAGATTACGGCAGGTATAGTTACAGTACTTAGTGTGTCGTCAGATCATCGTAGAGCAGGTATGTTTATTGCTGTGGGGCAAATTACATTGATTTATGTAATTACTTATCTAGGGTACTCTATTTCGCAGAAGGGAAGTTTCACGGAAATTGATTACATGGTATTTTTGTATTTTGTAATTAATGGATTGCTGACATTGTTTTCGCAACCACTTATTTATATTTTCGAGAAGACTTTTAAGCTTGTTTCTGATGTTTCGTTATTAGAATTGTCTGATACCAATAACCAATTGTTAAAAACGCTTAGTAATAAAGCTCCAGGAACGTTTCAACACTCGTTGATGGTGGCTAACATTGCCGAGTCTGCAGCAGATGAAATAGGGGCTAATGCTCGCTTAGTACGTACAGGTGCACTTTACCATGATATTGGTAAAATGAATAATCCACTTTATTTTATAGAAAATCAGCAAACACAGGTTAATCCTCACGATGAGTTAGATCCAAAGGAAAGTGCTACAGTAATTATAAATCACGTACTCGATGGAATTGAAATAGCGAAGAAACATAATATTCCTGATAGGATTATTGATTTCATTAGAACTCACCATGGAGAGTCTATGGTTTACTATTTCTACAGACAGTATGAGGAAACATCTAATGAGGCTTTAATTAGTGATAAAGCTTTTAGATATCCTGGTCCAATACCTTATTCTAAAGAAACAGCCATACTGATGATGGCAGACGCATTAGAGGCTGCTTCTCGAAGTTTGAAGAGCTATGATTCAAAATCTATTGAAGGCTTGGTAAACAAGATTATTTCTAAACAGATGGAAGAAGGACAGTTTTTGAATTCTAACATAACGCTTAGAGAAATAGAAACAGTGAAACGTGTAATTACTAAGCAATTGATAAATATTTATCATGCTCGTATAGAATATCCAGATTAGGTTGAAGTTTTTTTGAAAAAAAATACATTGTTAAGTTTTTGTGAATGAGAGTGATAAGAAAATATTAAAAAAAAGAGTGAAAAAATAGTTGATTTTGTTTGCATAGAAGTAAGATAGAGTATACATTTGCACTCGCAAAAACAAAGAAAAAGAGTTCTTAAAAATATTGATTAGATAAAACAGGAAAGGTGGCTGAGTGGCTGAAAGCGGCACCCTGCTAAGGTGTTATACGGGCAACTGTATCGGGGGTTCGAATCCCCCTCTTTCCGCAGGTATTTTTAGATAAATATTTGATGTTTTATTTAATTATGGTTAGGTCACGTAGCTCAGCTGGATAGAGCATCTGCCTTCTAAGCAGACGGTCACAGGTTCGAATCCTGTCGTGATCACAGATAAATAAAATCAAGTTTACTTGAGTTTTATTTTCTGAATGTGTCACTCAGGAAAGCGTAAGCAACCCTGTCGTGATCACCGAAGTGAAATAGTAAAATATTTCATTCTCGGGGTGTAGCGTAGCCCGGTCATCGCGCCT
>CAZIYK010000092.1:0-7416 GCA_964543445.1 uncultured Flavobacteriales bacterium | reverse complement strand
AAAAAGAAAAATTTAGATGGGCTGCACAGTATTCTTATCAAGACAGACAGAAAGACCCAGGTTTAGAATTGTTCTCAGCCTTTGTTGTTGGAAATGTTTACAAAAATATTTCAGCAATTGCTAGAGTCGATAGAATTATGGAGCCTAGTCCGCTTGGTAACAATATTGCATACATTCCTTTTGATCACACTGCAAAAGCTACTTTTTTAATAGGAGGTTTTGAGTTTCCAGTTGGTAAATACTTCACATTTACTCCAAACATTATCCATATCATTTACGATGAAAACGATAAGGGAGAAACTCCACAATCAGATTTAACTTATAGATTTACCATTTATTTCAAGATTTAAAAATCATCATTTTTTTCAGAAAGGGAACAAGTCCTTTTAACTCTTAAAACTCAACCTCTATTGGCCAAACTCCATCATCAGTATTTTTTAATCTTTAACTTTTATTATACCTTTATATAAATTTTTCTAGTTTTGATGAAAACTAGATATTAGTAGAATAGACAAGTTTGGGTTATATGAAAAAAATAGTAGTACTCTCTGGGGCAGGAATAAGTAAAGAAAGTGGATTAGATACTTTTAGAGACACTGATGGGATGTGGCAAGAATACGACCCTAGAGAACTTGCTTCTACAACAGCCTTGGAAACTCAGCCAGAGAAGGTGTTGGAGTTTTACAATATGAGAAGGAAAAAGATGTGGGATGCTGACCCTAACGCTGCTCATCTTTCGTTGACTGATTTAGAAAACAAATATGATGTTACTATAATTACTCAGAATGTTGATGATCTTCATGAAAGAGCTGGTTCGTCTAAGGTTATTCATTTACACGGCGAATTAAACAAAGTTAGAAGCATCGATAATCCTGATGAAATAATAGAAGTTGAGCAGGGTACAGATGTCAATCTCGGCGATTTAGGAAAAGATGGATCACAATTGAGACCTCACATAGTTTTGTTTGGTGAGCCTGTACCTATGATGGCTGAAGCTATTGACATTGTTAAAGATGCTGATATTTTTATAGTAATTGGCACTTCATTGCAAGTTTATCCAGCAGCCGAACTTATTGATTATGCTCCTTCAAAATGTGAAGTTTACATTATCGATCCTGAAATACCAAATATCTCTAAAGATGGTAAAATGTATTTCATTAAGGAATCTGCAACTGTTGGACTTCCAAAACTAGTACTAGATCTTTTGGAAATATAGTATAATTCTGAATGAATTTAACCGATCAGATACTTCTAGAACATTCTGCCAACAACGCTGAATTAATTGCAAAATTTATTGAGTCTAACCCTGATAGATTAAATGAATTACTGAAAATTATTTTACAAGAAGACAAGCTTCTAGCTCAACGTTCTGCTTGGGTTTTGACAAAGTTTTCTTATGATTTTTATTCTGAATTTATTCCTCATCTAGATTTTATCCTAGCAGAAATAGTGAGAGCCAAACATGTGGCTGTTTCTAGAAATTTTGCGAGAGTTTTTATTGTTTTAACAGACGAGAATCATCTACCATTATTGACAGATAAACAGATTGATAAAATTGTAGAAATTTCTTTTGGTTGGATAATTGATAAAACCCAGAAAGCAGCTGTGGTTGTACTAAGTATGTACACCCTACAGAATCTACTTCAAAAAAGACCATGGATTACTCCCGAACTGAAACTTTACATTGTTGATAATATCTCCGATGGATTGCCATCGTTTCGGGCAGCAGGAAAGAAAGTTCTGAAAACAATAAATCAACTAGAATCTAAGCATCAATAAATTCTGAAATATTTACTCCTACATTTTCTAGCATCTCTGCAGTTCTACTTATCGATTCCTCAATGGTTTGTTTCTTGTCTTGAATAGGAATAATAGCAATACAACCCTTGTCATAAAAATATTCAACATTTACATCATCCACTTTACCTGCCACAAGAATAAATGGTTTCTTGTGTTTGAAACACATATCTGCAATTCCACTTAGCAATTTCCCGTTTTGCGATTGCGAATCTATAGAGCCTTCACCACTAATTACCAAATCGGAATCTTTTATTTGCTGTTCTAGATTGCACAACTTCATTATCTCTGAAATCCCTGAAACTATCTCTACATCAAAAAAACTTTTTAATCCGAATGCTATACCTCCTGCAGCTCCGCTACCTTTTAGTTCCTTGAAATCAGTATTTGTTGTTTCCGAAACTATTTCAGCAAAATGTGAGAGGTTATTTTCCAATAACTGTAAATCCTCTTTGCTAGCTCCTTTTTGTGGAGCATAAATTTGCGTTGCTCCATTTTTGCCAAGCAGTGGATTATTTACATCTACCAAGATTTTAAATTTACAATCTTTGATTTTTACTGAATTAGTTTCAATACTCGAAATATCTGATAAATCAGAATTTGAGATATACTTATTATCAACCCCAACAAATTTGACTCCTAACGCTGATAAAATTCCTGCTCCTCCATCGTTTGTTGCACTTCCTCCGAGTGACAAAGTAAAATTGCGAATTCCTTTTTCATAAGCATCAACAATCATTTCGCCTACTCCAAAAGTAGATGTATAGAGAGGATTCCTTTCTTCTTTTTTTAGCAGTTCTAATCCTGCTGATTGTGCAATTTCAATAAATGCTGACTTTTCCTCTTTATTAATGGCATAACTAGCTTCTATTCTTTTTCCTATTGGATTTGCAACAATTACCGTTTCTTTCTGATAATGTGTATTTTCTAAAACCACATTTAATGCTCCCTCTCCTCCATCGCTCATTTGCTGAATTGATATGTCTAGAGATTTATTAACACTTAATCCTGCTTTTAAACTCATAGCAGCATCGTATGACGAAAGTGCATTTTTAAAAGAATCTAAAGCAATAAGGATTTTCATTTCAGCTTTGTTTTTCTAGTGAATGTGTATTTATGAAAGTAAAAATCAGATATTCTAAAATCTTTGAATTAAATCCAAAACAAAATACCACGTTAAAGTAAGAGATACTCCTAATTTTAAACCTGTACTTAGAAGAAAACCTATAAATGAACCAAATGCTGATTTCAATGCTTTGGAAGTATCATGAGCATCGTGTATAAGTTCGGCAACAAGTGCTCCTACAAATGGACCAAAAATAATACCTATCGGAGGAAAAAACAGTCCAACAATTAAGCCTAACATGGAGCCTCTAACTCCCATTTTTGTACCACCAAATTGTTTAGTGCCCCACACAGGAATTATATAATCTAGAATGGCAACAATGATTGCGATAACTAGCCACCACCATAAAAAAGAATTACTAATGGAATTATTATCTGTGAAATACAATAGCAATATTCCTACCCAACTTAAAGGCGGACCTGGAACAACAGGGACAAAACATCCTATTAGTCCAACAATTATAGCAATTAATCCTAAGATTATGAGTAGTATATCCATATCACAAATTTAATCAAAAAATAGGTTTGTTTCAATTTAAAACTTTAACCTAAAATTAGCACTTGCAAAGTTGATATTAGTGACTAATAAGTATATTTGTGTTTCGATATATAAAGAACTAAAAACACAACCATGATAAATCAACAACTAGTAAATCCGAAAAGTATTGCCGTAATAGGCGGTTCAAATAATATACAAAAACCGGGAGGTAAAATTCTTCACAACCTCTTGGATGGAAATTTCAAAGGAGAACTTTTAGTTTTAAATCCCAAAGAAAAAGAAGTTCAAGGAGTAAAAGCATATCCTAATTTAGAGGAACTTCCTCATTGTGATTTAGCAATTATAGCTATCGCAGCTCGTTTCGCTATAGAAACTGTAGATACTCTTTTGCGTAAAGGAACAAAAGCATTTATAATCATATCTGCAGGTTTTGGCGAAGAAACAGAGGAAGGAAAAGAAATAGAGCTTAAACTTGCTGACCTTATAGACACAAATGATGCCTCACTTATTGGCCCTAACTGTATTGGTGTGCTAAACCAAAATTACAGCGGAGTTTTCACAACTCCAATTCCTGAAATAAGTAACAAAGGAGCCGATTTTGTTTCTAGTTCTGGAGCAACTGCCGTTTTCATTATGGAAAGAGCAATGTTGAGAGGGATGCGTTTCAATAGCGTTTATTCGGTAGGTAATGCTGCTCAAACAGGTATAGAGGATGTTCTAGAATATTGGGATGAAACCTACGAAGAAGGAAAGAGTTCTAAAATTAAGTTGATGTATATAGAAAACATCAACAATCCTGGGAAATTACTTCGTCATTCAAGATCTCTAATCAACAAAGGATGTAAGATTGCTGCCATTAAATCTGGAGTTTCCGAAGCAGGATCACGTGCTGCATCGTCGCACACAGGAGCAATGGCAAGTAGCGATTTGGCAGTAAGAGGACTGTTCCGCAAAGCGGGAATTGTTTACTGTTCTAGCCGCGAGGAATTGATTGCTGCAGGTTCTGTTTTCAATTATCAAGAATTAAAAGGAAAAAATATTGCCATCATCACTCATGCTGGAGGTCCAGCAGTTATGCTTACCGATGCTCTTTCTAAAAAAGGATTAAATGTTCCTGAAATTAAAGGTGAAGCTGCCGATAGATTGTTGAAGGAATTATACCCTGGATCGTCAGTTAAAAATCCCATTGACTTTTTGGCTACAGGTACTGCCGAACAGTTAGGAACAATAATTGACTACGTGAATAACGAATTCGACGAAATAGACGGAATGGCTGTTGTATTTGGTAGTCCTGGTTTGTTTAATGTTGATGAAGTTTACAAGGTTCTGAACGAAAAAATAAAAACTTCAAAGAAACCTATTTATCCTGTTTTACCATCGTTGATTAATGCAGCCGAAGCAGTAAAACAATTTCAAGCTGATGGAAATATTAACTTCCCTGACGAAGTAGTACTAGGTGAGGCTTTAGCAGAAGTTTGGAAACAAACTCACAAACCACTTCCGTTAGATTTCGAAAAACCTGAGTTGGACAAAAAGACAATAAGAGAAGTGATTGACAATGCCGAAGATGGTTACATCAGTTCTGATGAAATAATGAAACTTTTAGATGCTTCAGGAATTGAAAGAGCTCACGAGAAAGTTGTAACAACTGTTGATGATGCCATTGTTACTGCAAAAAAATTGGGTTATCCTTTGGTGATGAAAGTTGTAGGTCCTGTACATAAATCGGATGTTGGCGGAGTTGTACTAAACGTTATCAACGAAGAAACTGTAATTGACGAATTCAACAGAATGATGTTGATAAAAGATACAACTGGTATACTGATGCAACCTATGTTGTCAGGTACTGAACTATTTGTAGGAGCAATTGCCGAAGACAAATTCGGACATCAAATTATGGCAGGACTAGGAGGTATTTTCATAGAAGTACTGAAAGATGTAGAATCAGGATTGGCTCCACTTTCTATTCACGAAATTAAGGCCATGCTGAAACGACTTAAAGGTTACAAATTGCTAGAAGGAGTAAGAGGTCAGGAAGGAATAAATATTGAAAAATATATTGATATTATTCAGCGTTTATCGGTACTTGTAACAATAGCTCCAGAAATAAAGGAGATGGATTTGAATCCTCTTTTAGGAACAAAAGAAAACGTTGTTGCAGTTGATGCACGTGTTAGAATTGAGAAATAAATTATAACATATTCAAAAGATGAGCTCAAAATATTCAAAAAGGAGATTGTGGTTTGCTACAGTAGTTAGTTATATTTTTTTCTTCTATTCCATTTACTCAAAAATAAATCCAGATGTTGCTAACGATTTTATAAATGGTTTCGGTAATGGATTTATAATTGGTACAATAATCCTTACAATAAGCGACATCTACGAATACAAAGTTTTCAATAAAACATTTTGGATGTTGTCAATGATATTCATGCCACCTATAGCTTTGATTTCGTATATGATACAACGAGATAAGCTAATTAGATTAGGTGGAAAATTTAACATAGACAGAGATTCATCTACGAAAAAATAATGTTTATCACTAAAAAAACTAACTCATCAAAACTATTCGTTGCGATATAGAAAAAGGTTGCACTTTTGTCTCAGAAATCAATTAGTAACTGGTTTCTGAAACTTCACTAAGAGTAGTAAATGTGAGTTTTTTCATAGTAAGATTTTGGGTTAGTTTAAAAAAGTCTGTTACCGCTCGGTATCAGACTTTTTTTATGCAAAAAAGCTACGTACATATAAAATTTAAATTCACTGATATAATCAAATTAAAACCTTAACAAAACATTAAGAAGTGTAACGCATTATCTTAATTAATTTTGCAACTGACTATCAATCATTTATAGTAGGTGAATTTATGAAAAATAAAATTTTATTAATACTAATGATGCTGTCATCAGAATTTATGTATTCGCAGAACGTAGTTAATTACACAATTAATGGGCTGATTCAAGGAGACTCATTAACAGTAACTCTTGGTAACTCAGCTGTACTAAAAACTTCTAAAGTATTTAAGAATGGTAACTATCAATTCGACAATTTACCATCTGGTGAATACTTTATAAAAACCGAAAGCCAAGGATATACTTCTGATAATGCAATTACTGTTACTATTTCTGAAAATGGAAATGTATCTCCAAATAAGATATTTCTTAATGTAGCAAAAGATAAAATAAGCGAACAAAGTTTTGAGCATTCATGGACACAAGATGCTAGTACTTCAGGAAACACTAAAACTTCATACGTAAACACTAAACCAGTTATAACTATACTAGGCAAGGAAGTGAATTATGCAGATGAAGCTGCAGCTGATATGCTAAAGTACAAGTATAATATTGTATTAGCTAACGATGACAATGAATGGACTCAAGAATATGCTTATAGAATTCTTGAAACTATGAAGGAAATTCCTCAGGATAGTAGAAATAATTATAGTGATAAAGAAGGTAAAATATCAAAATGGGTACTTACTGATGAACATATTTTTAACGATATAGAAATTAACTACGGCGCAGAAGCCAATATTGTAAAAATATCTAAAGATGCTTTTGTTTATGCAACACCTCAGATTGCTAGAATTGATGGAGTAAGAGGTAAGTTTTTCTCGAAAAGATTACATAAATCTTTAGTTAATTATGTTACACATTTTGGAAATGACGATAGTGCAGTAGAGAAAATCCTTAATGAAAGATACGGATGTTCTACACATATTCCTGATTATACAGAATTAACAAAAAACACAACTGCAGAAGACGAGCATAGATTTCAAAAATTTACACCTAAAGAATTAATATTCATAATATCTATGTTCGAAGAAATGCCTAATGGGTTTCATGCTATTAATGAATTAAAATATCTAGTAAGAAGACAAAATGGTCACACTCATCCATTATATCCTGAAGCACCTGCTGTAGCTTGGACAGATTCTGGCTATATAGAATTTATGGAAAGTGCTTTTACTTCTGATATCGATCACTTATATAGAT
>CAZIYK010000091.1:0-7465 GCA_964543445.1 uncultured Flavobacteriales bacterium | reverse complement strand
TCGTAATCATTTTGGAAACGAACAACATCAGCTTCTAGTATCTTAGGACGTTTTGTAGGGAAAGTTGTTTTTTGTTCTTTCTCTTCTTTTTTGTCGTCTGTAGAAACTAATATTCCAGAACGAGAACCATCTCTATAAACAGTAATTCCTTTTAATCCTTGTTCCCAAGACTCTAAGTAAATATCACTTACTTTTTCTAATGAAACATCGTTAGGTAAGTTGATAGTAGAACTGATAGAGTGAGTTATGTATTTCTGAACAACAGCTTGTAATTCAATACGTTTTTTCCAATCAATTTCAGGTGCAGTAGCTCCTGCATATGGACTTTCTTTTATGTCAGTTTTACCTGTTATATCCATCCAATCTTTAAGCTTGTGGTGGTAAACATCAAACTCTTCGAAAGCATCTCCCATTTCGTCAACATACGAAACTTTAGCGTTAGGATCGTTTTGATTAACTTTTCTACGACGTTTGTATGACAATAAGAAAACAGGCTCTACTCCTGATGATGTGTGGGCAAGCATACTAAGTGTTCCTGTAGGAGCAACTGTAGATACCGAGATATTTCTACGTCCGTTTTCCATCATTCTTTTGTACAATTCAGGGAATTCCTTTTCTATCATTTGTACAAATTCAGAAGTGTTCTCTATGTTAGGATCGAATCCTTTGAAACTTCCACGAGTGATTGACATATCAACAGATGAATCGAATTCTGCCAACATTTTTGTTCGCATAATTTCGTCAATCATTGCAATAGATTCTTTTGAATCGAATTTTAGTCCTAAAGCAGCAATAGCATCAGCAAGTGCAGTAAATCCTAAACCTGTTCTTCTACCGTTTTTACCTGTTTCGTATAGAAGTTTCCATGTTTGGATTTCATTAGCTTTGATATAATCTGGCTCCTTGTCAGCTTCAATCTTGTTTAAAATTCTTTCTACTGCCTTAAGCTCAAGGTCAACTAAATCGTCATTCAATCTTTGTGATTCGTAAGTAGCTTTGTAGAATTTATCGAAATCAAATTTTGCTTTATCAGTAAATGGATTCTCAACGTAGCTATATAGGTTAAGAGCAATTAATCTACAGCTATCGCCACCTTGCATTCCAATTTCAGAACATGGGTTAGTTGAACTATTCTCGTATCCTGGATAAACTGAAGAAGTAGAGTAGTAGTGCTGTCTATCCCAGAAAAGTAATCCTGGCTCTGCTGTATTGTGTGCAGATTTAATAATTACATCCCATACATCTCTTGCTCTTACAGTTTTAGTGTACTTAGGATCGTCGCTGTCTATTGGCCAACGGTGAGTATATTCAGTGTCATCTTTTACCGCTTTCATAAACTCGTCAGAAAGGCGAAGTGATATGTTGGCACCAGTAACTTTAGTTAAATCTTGTTTTATTGTGATGAAGTCCATCACGTCAGGATGAGCAATATCGATAGTTAACATCAACGCACCACGACGTCCATTTTGAGCAACTTCACGAGTTGTGTTAGAGAATCTTTCCATGAAAGAAACAGCACCTGTTGTAGTTCCGGCAGCATTAGAAACTATCGCATTTTTTGGTCTAAGATTAGAAATGTCAACACCAACACCACAACGACGTTTGAAAAGTTGAGCTAATTGCTGATCGGTATGCATAATTCCACCATAAGAATCATGAACAGGAGGAATAACAACACAGTTAGATAGAGATGCAATGTATTTGTCGTTTCCTAACGATGACATTACACTACCTTGAGGAATTACATATTTAAATTTGTCAAACAGATTGAAAATCTTTTCACTTGAAAGTAATTCTCTTTCTTTACCATAATCAGATAATCTTGACTTTTGTTCGTCGGTTAAATCATTACCATACATTTCTTCAACTTCTCCAAACTTTTTAGCCATACGCTTGTGCATATCTTCTGGCGAAAGTTCAAAGTAGTTTCCGTTAGTGTCTTTAATAGCGTATTTATTTATCCAAGTACTAGCAGCGAGCTCATCTCCCTCAAAATACTTTAAGCTAGCTTCAAAAACCTCATCATGTGTGTAAGTTTTTTCCATCTTATCCGTTGACATTTGTTCTATCATTATGGTAATGTGTTAATTATATTTTTATTGTGTTTATATCAATTTTGCACATCAAATATAGAAGAAATGTTAGTAAGAAAAATAAAAGTTGTGATTATGTTATCAACAATTATTGTTGAAAAAATAATAATTTGTTTTTGATTTTTTTTAATTAAAATTTTGTAATCATTGCAAAATCAATACTTTACGTGTTGTGGGTGTTTGTTATGAGGTGGCAAAAAAATAAAAACTTTTTAAAATGTTTTTATTTTTTTCTTTTTTTTAGAAGGTTGATTTGTGTAGTAGTGAAAAGTTTTTTGTTAAAAACTACAGGGAAATAGGAGGCTTTTAATTCTTCTTTCAAGAAGATTTACTTACTTGAGTTGTTTATTATTTTTAGTTCTGATTGTTGATAAAAATAATAATGTAGGACTAAGTTTAAATCACGTTACTTACTACACAAATATAATTTTTTATTGTAATAATTCTAGTTCAGAATGAATAAATCGTAGCAATATTTAGTAGATAATTAGTCTTGATGATTAGTAAGTATTTTGGTGGATTTTTGGGGGAGATAAATCTGTTTTGGCGTAGAACGATATTAAAAAGGAAAAGAGCATTCAAATTTGAACACTCTTTATATTAATCGTCTTAAATGCTGATATATTTACTTAGCAATCTCGAATTTGGCTTTTTTGTTCTTGATTTTTTCATTTGCAATAAGTTTTAAAGTCTTTTTAGCTTTATCTCTGTTTATTGCTACGTAAGAGAAAAAATCTTTAACATCAATAAGTCCGATGTCTTCTTTTTCTAACTGTCCTTTCTTAGATAAGAAACCAACTATGTCAATTTTGTTAACCTTATCTTTTTTACCTTTTCCAATGAATAAAGTTTCCCATTTAGGAGCTTTAGGCAACTCCAATTTTTTTGGTAGGTAATAAGTATCTATTGAAGTTGGTAAATAATCAGGTTGATTTTCTCCTTCCCAAAGAATTACATAAGCCGATCCTTCAGCATTCATTCTAGCTGTTCTACCATTACGGTGAGTGAAGGCATCTTCCTTTGAAGGTAAGTGATAGTGGATAATGTGTTTTATTTCCGGAATATCCAATCCACGTGAAGCAAGGTCAGACGTAACTAAAATCTTAGAACTTCCATTTCTGAATTTAGTAAGAGTACGCTCTCTATCCTGTTGTTCCATTCCTCCGTGGAAAAAAGTAGAAGTAATTTTATTTTTGTTTAAGTAATTACTTGTACGCTCCACTGCTTCTCTATGATTACAGAATACCAATGTAGATTCATTACCAAGGTCGCAAAGCAAATTGAACAAAGTAGGAAGTTTATCTTTTTCTTCTGAAATAACTTTTTTTATAGATAGTCCTTTTACTTGTTTTCCTTGAGGTAGGAAATTTAATTCAACGTGTTCTTTTATTCCCGTAAATTCAGGGATTTCATCTGTTTTAGTTGCCGAAGTAAGTATTCGTTTGTTTATGTTTGGCAATTCGTGAATTATGAATTTCATGTCATCGTGAAACCCGAATTCTAAAGCTTTATCAAACTCATCTAAAACTATCGTAGTAATATTCTCGGTAGAAAAAGTTTCTCTATCAATATGATCGGCAATTCTACCAGGAGTACCAATAAGTACTGCGGGTGGGTGTTTCAAACTTTTTTTCTCAACTTGAAATGCGTGTCCGCCATAAAAACAGTTTACCTTAATACCTGTACCCATATCGCGAAATACGTTTTCAATCTGTATTGCTAACTCTCTGGATGGAGCAAGTATAAGTACTTGAATGTCTTCTATATCACTTTTTATCGATTGTACTATAGGTAGTAGGAATGCAAGAGTCTTTCCTGAGCCTGTTGGCGAAAGGACTACTAAATTTTCTTCTTTATTAAACGCAGTGTTTACACTGTTTTGCATTTCATTTAAAGAAGTAATTTTTAGTCTCTTTAATATGCTTTCTGTTGATGTTGATTGTTTTTGCATTCGACAAAGTTAGTGTATTGAGTTTTAAATTACTAAATTCACTAATCAAAGTTGAGTATTGGCGGTTAGTTTACGGTTATCTGCTTATGGTTGTCATCTTTGTATTGATAAATAGTATGTATAAAATAATTAGAGTATGAAAAAATTAACATTGTTAGTGGTGTCATTATTGTTAATGTCTTTCAGTATAGTAGATAAAGAAATTGGAGGAGTTGTTTTGCCTGAAACATTAAAAGCGGGGGATGTAACACTCAAGCTAAATGGAGCGGGAATAAGAACCAAATACTTTATTAAACTTTATGTTGGCGGACTTTACCTTCAGGAGAAAACTAATGATGCTGATGAGGTTATGAATTCTGATAAACCTATGGCAATACGCCTTCATGTTATTTCTTCTCTGATTACTAGTAAGAAGATGGAAGAAGGTATCCGCGAAAGTTTCAAACAATCAATGGGAGGAAATTCTGATCCGCTAAAAGGGGAGATAGAAATGTTTATCGAGATTTTTAAAAATGAAATTGAAGAAGGAGACACTTTCGATGTGGTTTATGTACCCGGCAAAGGTGTACAGGTTTATAAAAACGATGTACATATAACCACTGTTAATAATCAAAAATTCAAAAAAGCATTATTTGGAATTTGGTTAGGCGATGATCCAATACAGAAAAGCTTGAAAGACGGTATGATGGGTAAGAGTTAATCACCTTAGCATTATAAAAATGAAAAGCCTCACTAAAACTGAATTAGTGAGGCTTTTGATATTTTAGTGAATCTAGATGGTCTTTTTCATCAAGTAGAAATCTACTTTGTCTTCGTAAGAATCATTTGTGATTCTCTCATCCATTTCTTCCAAATTTGCAGGTGGTGGAACAATTACCTTATCACCTTTTTTCCAGTTTAATGGAAGTGCAACTTTATGTTCGTCAGAAATTTGAAGACCTTCTAATACTCTAATAATTTCATCCATGTTTCTACCTACATTTAGTGGGTAGTACATTATCAATCTTATTTTCTTAGATGGGTCTATAAAGAATACAGCTCTTACCGCAGCAGTTTCAGCTTCGTTAGGTTGAAGCATTCCGTATTTCTTTGAAACTTTCATATCTAAATCCGCGATAATAGGGAAATCGAAATAAACACCTGTTTTCTCTTTCACATTGTTTACCCATGCAAGGTGAGAGTGAATACTATCGATACTCAATCCTAAAAGTTCGGTATTTAAAGCATCGAATTCAGCTTTTCTATTTGCAAATCCTGTCATTTCAGTAGTACAAACAGGAGTGAAATCGGCTGGGTGAGAAAAGAATACAACCCATTTGTCTTTAGCAAAGTTTTCAAATTCAATTGGTCCCTTTGTTGTTTGTGCTTTAAAATTAGGAGCTTTATCTCCAATACGTGGCATATTATTTTTCTTACTCATAACAAATATTTTTTAAATTATTATTTCTTTCATTTTGTACTACAAAGTAACGGCGCATTAAACCGAAATCATATAAATTCCTATATTTTGAATAGATTAAACTATAAGGTAAATCTATTATGTATTAAGATATAATAGATTCAGTCGTTTAGATAAGTAGGTGTACTTTGATGATTTGTAATTTAGTTAACTAGTTAATTTATATTTGTATATTTGCAAAATAATAATTGCTGGTATGGAAAAGAATATTGGGTTTGGTAGGAGTATATCATTGGTATATCATCATTATAGGAAGTTTGTTTCGCTGCGATTGAATAATGTAGAAAATTTCAATCCGGGGTGGATACCATACCTGAAAATTATATCGAAAAATAAAGGTGTAGTTTCTGAGTATTTATCTAAAAGACTCATGGTTTCTAAGCCGGCAATAACAAAAACTATTCAGCAGTTAGAGTCTGAAGGTTTGTGCGTTGTTAAGTATCATCCTAAAGATAAAAGAAGCAAGCAAATCTTTTTAACAGAGAAAGCAAATTTATTATTAGAGAGAATTAATCCTATTCTATTATCTATAGAAAATGAGGTATTAGAGGGATTAACTGATGAAGAATTAAAAATATTAGATTCGGTATTTGATAAAATATTGAATAATATCAGCGAATAGAATATGGCAGAAGTAAAAAAACATACGGGAGAGTTAGGGACTGTAAGTATAGGAAAGTTATTAACTAAACTATCTATTCCTGCAACCATAGGAATGATGGTAATGGTTCTTTACAATGTAGTAGATACAATATTTGTTGCACGTTATGTAGGAACAATGGCCATAGGAGGATTGGCCATAGTTATGCCAATTACAATGTTGATTTCTGCTATTGGTATGGCTCTAGGAGTGGGTGGTTCTTCTTTGATTTCTCGTTATCTAGGTTCTAAAGATAGTGACAGGGCAAATACTGTTTTTGGTAATTTATTGATGTTAACGTTAACATTCACAATTTCCTTTTCTATACTCGGATACATTTTTCCTGATGCTGTTCTGAAACTTTTTGGAGCAGAAGGTGAGATACTTCCTTATGCCAAAGAATATTACATGATAGTTTTGGCTGGAACTCCTTTTTTAGGGTTGTCAATGGCTGCAAATAATATAATCAGGTCGGAGGGAAATGCACGTATGTCGATGATAGTTATGCTAGTATCATCAGTTGTAAATGTAGTTTTAGATTATATTTTTATTATAAATTTTGACTGGGGAATTGCAGGAGCAGCATGGGCAACTTTGATTTCTCAGATAATTACTTTCGTATTCATTGCGTATTACTTTTTAGGATCGGGTAAAAGTAGTTTGAATGTAAAATGGCATAACCTAAAGCTTGATATAGAAAGAGTAAAAGAGGTATTGGCAATAGGTTCGTCTTCGTTTGCACGTCAAGGTTCCGCTAGTGTTATGGCTATAATAATTAACAATAGTTTAATGTATTACGGGGCAGAATCTGATGTTGCCATATATGGTATTCTTAACAAAGTTATGATGATGTCTATATTCCCGATGATAGGTTTGGTGCAAGGATTCTTGCCGATATTGAGCTTTAATTATGGAGCTAAAGATTTTGCTAGGGTAAAAGAAGTTATGAAAACATCTTTTATCACGTCTTTTCTTCTTGGTTTCATAGGATTATTTATAATGGGTGCTTTTCCAGAGGGTGTTTTTAGGATATTTACAACGGATCAAGAGTTGATATTAGAAGGATCTAAATTCTTGGTGATAGTGATTATTGTAATTCCTTTAATTGGAATTCAAATGTTGGGAGCTTCTTTTTTCCAAGCAATAGGATTAGCAAGGCCAGCACTATTACTGACTTTAGCCAGACAGGTTTTCTTTTTGATACCTTTAGTATTAATTCTGCCTAAGTTTTTTGGGATTTATGGTATTTGGTATGCATTTCCAATTTCGGATGTTTCCTCAACAATTTTAACGTTGATTTATCTTTATCCACATTACAAGGA
>CAZIYK010000090.1:0-7472 GCA_964543445.1 uncultured Flavobacteriales bacterium | reverse complement strand
TCAATAAAAAATGATTTATAATAAACGAAAAGCTATTCCTCCTTTTTAGCCTTAAATGCAAAATAGTTAACCCATATAACCCACAAAATAAATACCATTCCGTAGATTACCGCAGGAAAGAAATAATCGTGAAATGCCGCTGCCATCTCGTAATGATACACATATATGTAGACTAAAAACACCAATCTTAAAATATTAGAAGCGTGAATCATTAAAATTCCTATGGGTATAAAAATGAGCATATCTAATAACTTACCCCCAAATGCAACAACAAAGGATAAGAAAAGTATCATCACTGCCATTCCATTACAGCCTTCCACAATTTTAACTCTATAAACATCATCTAAGTAAAACTTAACTGATGGTTCATCAGGGTGTTGTTCTAAATAACTGTCAAAACCTATAAACCTTGCCAAACTAGCACTTTCCTCCGACACTTCGTACGTGAAAGGATCTGTAGATTCATACGAATCAAGGTACATTGAGTATGCATGTGTTAAAACTGCATTAATCAGAATGAATTTTAATAAGAAAATTATGGTTGGTTTATATTTTTTTAACATCTCTAGTTATATTATTTACGCCGGCAATTTAATCAAAAATAAATCAAATAAAATAGAGCAAACAAAAAGAATAATTTGTCGAGATTAAAAACAATTTTCTTAGAGAATCACATTCTCAAAACATAAAACAATATTCTTCCCATTAAAAACAAGAGTTAAAAGCACTTGTTTTTCAACAGTTAAAACACTCGAAATTCGACTTCAAAATCTCCTATTTTATTTATTAATTTTTTAATGTTTTATAATATTGTATTTAATGTTTAAATACCTAAATTCGCACCTTAATTACACAACTCAAAGATGGACAATATAAAGAAAGCTAAAGGGGCTTTAATCTCCGTATTTCACAAAGATGGTTTAGAACCAATTGTAAGAGAATTACACAAAAACGGCATTACAATTTATTCTACTGGTGGAACTGAAAAGTTCATTAACGATTTAGGTATTGATGTAGTAGCTGTTGAAGACCTAACTACTTATCCTTCTATTTTAGGCGGAAGAGTAAAAACACTTCATCCAAAAGTATTTGGAGGAATTCTTTCTCGTAGAGATTTTGAAGATGACATAAAACAAGTTGAGGAATTTGATATTCCTTCTATAGATATAGTTATTGTTGACTTATACCCATTTGAGAAAACTGTTGCATCAGGTGCAACTGAAGCTGAAATTATAGAAAAAATCGATATCGGTGGTATTTCTCTTATCAGAGCTGCTGCTAAAAACTTTAAAGATGTATTGATTGTTTCTGAAATGAGTCAATACAGCGAAGTATTCGATATTCTTTCTTCTCAAGAAGGAGGTACAACAATGGCACAAAGAAAGAAATTTGCAGCTAAAGCTTTCAATGTTTCTTCTCATTACGACACAGCTATCTTCAATTACTTCAATCAAGAAGAAAAAGAAGATGTTTTGAAAATAAGCGAAACTAATGCTAACGTTCTTCGTTATGGCGAAAACCCTCATCAAAAAGGAGTTTTCTATGGCGATTTAGATGCTATGTTCGATAAACTTCACGGAAAAGAATTATCGTACAACAACTTGCTTGACGTTGATGGTGCTGTGCAATTAATGTTGGAATTTAAAGATGACGAACCAACATTCGCTATTCTTAAACACAACAACGCTTGTGGTCTTGCTACACGTCCTACGCTTAAACAAGCATACTTAGACGCACTAGCAGGAGACCCTACTTCAGCATTTGGAGGCGTACTTATTGCCAACAAAGAAATTGACATTGACACTGCAGAAGAAATCAATAAATTATTCTGCGAAGTAGTTATTGCTCCTTCATACACTGAAGAAGCATTAGAAAAATTGAAATCTAAGAAAAACAGAATCATACTTATTCAAAAAGAAGTTGCTTTACCTACAAAACAGGTTAGAACAATTTTGAATGGAATTCTTGAGCAAGACAAAAACATGGTTACAGATCAGAAAGAAGATCTAAAATGTGTTACTAACATCTGCCCAACTGATTCTGAAATAGAAGATTTATTGTTTGCTTCAAAAATTTGTAAGCATACAAAATCAAACACTATTGTTTTAGCCAAAAACAATCAACTTATTGCTTCGGGTACAGGACAAACTTCTCGCATCGACGCTTTAAATCAAGCTATTCAAAAAGCACAATCTTTTGGATTTGATTTAGACAAAGCTGTAATGGCTTCTGATGCATTTTTCCCTTTCCCTGACGCTGTTGAAACTGCACATAAAGCAGGAATTCATTCTGTTATTCAACCAGGAGGATCGATTAAAGACCAACTTTCTATCGACTACTGTAACGAAAATGGAATGGCAATGGTTATGACTGGAACAAGACACTTTAAACACTAATATCACAAAAATAAATCAATAGCAATATGGGCTTTTTCGATTTTATGACAGAAGATATAGCAATTGATTTGGGTACAGCCAATACTTTGATCATTCACAATGACAAAGTAGTGGTTGATAGCCCATCTATTGTTGCTATTGATAGAACAACGAACAAGGTAATTGCAGTTGGTAGGGATGCTAGCCAAATGCAAGGTAAAACTCACGAGGATATAAAAACAATTCGTCCATTGAAAGATGGTGTAATTGCCGATTTCCAAGCATCGGAATACATGATTAGAGAACTAATAAAAAGTATTCCTGGAATAAAAAAGAAGCTTTTTACTCCTTCTCTACGAATGGTGATTTGTATCCCTTCGGGAATTACAGAAGTAGAAAAACGTGCGGTACGAGATTCTGCTGAGCATGTAAATGCAAAGGAGATTTATATGATACAAGAGCCTATGGCTGCTGCTATTGGTATCGGTATTGATGTAACTCAACCTAAAGGAAATATGATAATTGATATAGGTGGTGGTACTACCGAGATTGCAGTAATTGCTCTTGGAGGTATTGTTTCTGATAAATCTATTAAAGTTGCTGGTGATATTTTCACTAACGACATCAGTTATTATATGCGAACTCATCACAACCTTTATGTTGGAGACCGTACAGCTGAAAAGATAAAAATAGAAATTGGATCGGCAGTTACCGAATTAGAAAATCCACCTGAGCCATTAAATGTTCAAGGTAGAGATTTATTAACGGGTAAACCTAAGCAGATAACTATCAACTACCAAGAGATTGCAAGAGCATTAGACAAGTCAATCCTTAGAGTTGAGGATGCTGTAATGGAAGCTTTGTCTTCTACTCCACCTGAATTATCAGCAGATATTTACAACACTGGTATTTACTTAGCTGGTGGTGGATCAATGCTACGTGGTTTGGACAGACGTATTTCTCA
Organism: uncultured Flavobacteriales bacterium; assembly: GCA_964543445.1. GTDB lineage: Bacteria > Bacteroidota > Bacteroidia > Flavobacteriales > JADGDT01 > JADGDT01. The sequence goes on along the minus strand of CAZIYK010000090.1, from coordinate 4,133 downwards.
GAAAACAGAACTTCCTGTTTTTATTGCTGAGGATCCGTTGAGAGCTGTAGTTAGAGGTACAGGTATCGCTTTAAAAAATATTAATAAATTCAATTTCTTATTGAAATAAATTTAACCAGGGTAATTAACTGTTATGCAGCAATTGTTTAATTTTCTTGCAGAGAGAAAATACTTATTTTTATTCATATTCATTCAGTTAGTTACCCTTGGATTAACTATCCAGAACAAAGATTACCATAAATCAACATTTATAAATTCTACTGGGAATTTTGTTGGAGGAATTCATTCTAAAGTAAACAACTTCAGTAAATACATCGATCTCTACGAAGAAAATCAAAGGTTAGTAGAAGAGAATGCAAAATTACATTCTATGCTACAAACTTCTATGAAAGAAGTAGGTATAAGAATGAAATCTCTCAACGATACAAACAAACTTAAAATAATTCAGAAGTATCATTATACAGGTGCAGAGGTAATTAACAACTCATACACACGTAGAAACAATCACATAACATTAGATAAAGGCACAAGAAACGGTGTTAGTGATGGCGATGGTGTAGTAACTACAAACGGAATAGTTGGAGTTATAGAAAATACTGGAGAAAATTATTCTAGTGTTATTTCTATATTGAACAAAAACCTTCAGATAAATGCTAAGCTAAAAAAATCTAATTATTTTGGTTCACTTTCGTGGCCAGGAAAAGATAGAACTAAATTCAAACTTAGCGATATTCCAAAAGAAGCAGTAATAAATATAGGTGACACCATCACAACAGGAGGATTCTCTACTATTTTCCCTGAAGGAATAGATATAGGAGTAATTGAAGATTTTAAACTTGTTGATAACCAAAACTACTACAAAATTGTTGTAAAACCTTTTATCGACTACGCCAAAATAAAGCATGTGTATGTAGTACATAATTTGCACAGAGAAGAAATTAAATCATTAGAAAGCAAACAGATTCATTAATGAATAAAAACATAAACAACATATTAAGATTTATACTACTCCTACTTATTCAAGTAACAATACTTAATAGGATAAATTTTGGTGGTTTTATAAATCCTCAGATTTATGTTTTGTATGTAATTCTATTTCCATACTACAACAAGAATATAGGATACTTCTTATTAAGTAGTTTCTTCCTTGGTTTGTCTATAGATTTTTTCATGAATTCTGGAGGAATAAATGCTTTTTCTCTAACACTAATAGCTTATTACAGACAAAATATCTTCAATTTAATTATCGGAAAACAAGATAAGAATGAGAATATTTCATTCTACGATATACCTGTTACCAAGTCAATAACATACGTCTTAATCCTAACGTTTATTCATGCTACATCAATGTTTTGGCTAGAAAATTTCAGCTTTAACGAGTTAGGACCAATGTTTCTAAGAATATTTATGAGTACTATTTTCTCAACAGTTATGATATTCCTTAGTCTATCGTTATTTTTGCGAAAGAAAAAGTAACATTTTTTAATTTTTCACTCACAACACTATAACTCTTTTTTTGGTATGAACAGAAGAATACTAGCATTCGCAATGCTATTCTTGATAACGATTATTTTTATAGCCCGATTATTCTTTCTTCAGGTTGTAAATGATTCGTTCAAGTTTGAGTCAGAGAGAAATGCTAGACAGAGAATTGTTCAATACCCTGAGCGAGGATACATTTACGATAGAAACAATATACTACTCGTAACCAATCAAACGGCTTACGATTTGATGGTAATACCTAGAAATGTTAAGAATATAGATACTCTTGAGTTCTGTAAATTAACTAACATTACAAAAGAGTACTACATTAAGCGAATGAAGAAAGCTAAATCTTATTCGTGGAGGAAACCATCAATTTTCATAAAGGAACTTTCGAAAGAGAATTTTGCATTCTTCCAAGAGAAGATGTTTAAGTTTCCAGGATTTTATATTCAGAAAAAATCTTTGCGAAAATATCCAATTAAATCAGCTCCAAATGTTTTAGGATACGTAAGTGAGGTTTCTACTTGGACACTGAAACACGACACTACAGGCTACTACAAATTAGGAGATCAGATTGGTACTGCAGGTATAGAAAAATCATACGAGAAAGAACTTAGAGGAAAAGCTGGTGTGAAATATTTCATCGTAGATGTTCATAACAGAATACAAGGCTCATACGCTAATAAGCAATTTGATTCCATTCCCATAAATGGAAAAGACATTACAGCTACAATTGATATCAACCTTCAACTCCTAGGTGAAAGATTGATGAATAATAAACGTGGAGGAATTATTGCAATTGAACCAAAAACAGGAGAAATCCTTGCATCTGTGAGTGCTCCTACATACGATCCGAATTTATTAGTAGGAAGAAAAAGATCAAGAAACTATTCAAGACTCTTAGATTCTGTTGGAAAACCTCTATTCGACAGAGGATTATTAGCAGAATATCCTCCTGGATCTCCTTTTAAATTGATAAACGGGTTAATAGCTCTTCAAGAAGGAGTTATTACTACGAGTACAAGTTGGACATGTCATCACGGTTACCACCATGGTAGATTACATGTTAGGTGTCACTGTGGTATACACAACAGACCACAAGCTTTGCATTCAGCAATTCTTAGATCGTGCAACAATTTTTTCTGCCAAACTTATAAAGCATCGATAGAAAAATATCCTACTGCCGCAATAGGAATGAAAGTATGGAGCGACCACGTAAAGAGTTTTGGTTTCGGTAAATTCCTAAATAACGATCTAGCAGTAGGAAGGAAAGGTTTAGTTCCATCTGTAGAGATGTATGATAGAGTTTATGGAAAAGGTAGATGGAAAGCTACCTTCAATATATCGAATGCTATTGGACAAGGAGAATTACTTGTAACACCAATTCAACTTGCAAATATGGCTGCCATTATCGCAAACAAAGGATGGTATTACACGCCTCACATTGTTAAAGAGATTGACCATGTAAAAATTGACAATCCTAAATTCACGAAGAAAAAATACACAACTATAGATTCTAAATATTTCGACCCAGTGATAAGCGGGATGACAGATGTATTTGAATCGGAAAGAGGTACTGCAAGAGCCTCGAGAATTCCAGGAATTATTCTTGCAGGAAAAACAGGAACAGCACAGAACAATCACGGACAAGACCACTCTATATTTGTGGCATTCGGTCCGGTTGACAATCCTAAAATTGCAATTGCTGTATTCGTAGAAAATGGTTATTGGGGTTCTAGATGGGCTGCTCCAATTGCAACTCTAATGATTGAACAGTATCTTAAAGGAGAGATTACGAGAAAGAAACTAGAAGAAAGAATAGAAAACGGATCGTTGTTAGACGAATATTACAAACAAGAACATCCAAATGAGAAAAAATAAAATAATAACAAATGTCGACTGGATATTAGTATCTCTATATGTAATCTTCGTTTTAACTGGATGGGCAAATATTTATTCTGCTGTTCTTAACCACGAACACATGAGTATTTTTGATGCATCTCAAAAGTACGGTAAACAACTAGTATTGATTCTTACAAGTGCAGTACTAATTTTCAACATATTAATGACTGATGGCAAATTCTATGAACGATATTCTGGTTTAATATACATAATATCAATGCTTAGCTTGCTAGGACTATTTGTATTTGGTAAAAGAATAGCAGGTGCTACATCTTGGTATGCACTGGGTTCATTTTCTATTCAGCCTTCAGAATTTGCAAAATTTGCAACAGCATTAGCTTTAGCAAACTTCCTGAGCTCCCCACAAATAGACTTATCAAAAATAAGTACTCAAATAAAAGCTTTTGCAATAATATTTCTTCCGGCAATTATTATTATTCCACAACCCGACCCTGGTTCTGCTTTAGTATATGCCGCTTTCTTCTTCGTACTATATCGCGAAGGATTAAATGGTCATTATATCTTTATAGGGTTTCTTGCTGCATTTCTTTTTATACTGAGTATTGTAGTAGATTTCAAGATAATAATAGGTGTAGCTTCATTAATAACTCTAACTATAGCTATTATTAGACGACGAAAGAAAAAGTCTATTAAAGTTGTTTTATCGTATTTGGTGTTTTCTGCTTTATTCCTAACATCATTCGACTATATATATGACAATGTATTAGAAGACAGACACCGAAATA
>CAZIYK010000089.1:0-7572 GCA_964543445.1 uncultured Flavobacteriales bacterium | reverse complement strand
TAGAACTGAGGACGGTATCTGTTGTGGAATGGAGTGTGACGTCCACCTTCTTCTTTCTTAAGGATATAAACCTCAGCTTTGAAGTGATCGTGTGGAGTTACAGAACCTGGCTTACAGATTACCATACCTCTTTTGATTTCTTCTTTAGCGATACCTCTTAATAGGATACCTACGTTATCTCCAGCTTGACCTTCGTCTAGGATCTTACGGAACATCTCAACTCCTGTAATTGTAGAAGTTAATTTTTCAGCTCCCATACCGATAATATCAACTGCATCACCTGTGTGAGCAACTCCAGTTTCGATACGACCTGTAGCTACAGTACCACGTCCAGTAATAGAGAATACATCCTCAACTGGCATTAAGAAATCTTTCTCAACATCTCTTACTGGCTCTTCAATCCATGAATCTACAGCATCCATTAATTCCATTACAGTGTCAACCCACTTAGGCTCTCCGTTAAGAGCTCCTAAAGCTGAACCTTGGATAACAGGACCATTATCTCCATCATACTCATAGAAAGATAATAAATCACGGATTTCCATGTCTACTAATTCTAAAAGCTCCTCATCGTCAACCATATCCACTTTGTTCATGAATACAACGATTCTAGGAATACCAACCTGACGTCCTAAAAGGATGTGCTCACGAGTTTGTGGCATTGGTCCATCAGTTGCAGCAACTACTAAGATAGCACCGTCCATTTGAGCAGCACCAGTTACCATGTTCTTTACGTAATCCGCGTGACCTGGACAGTCAACGTGTGCGTAGTGACGGTTAGCAGTTTGATACTCAACGTGTGCAGTATTAATAGTAATACCTCTTTCTTTTTCTTCTGGAGCGTTATCGATTTGATCGAATTCTTTTACTTCAGAAAGACCTTTATCTGCTAAAACTTTAGTAATAGCAGCAGTCAAAGTAGTTTTACCGTGGTCAACGTGACCAATTGTTCCAATATTCAAGTGTGGTTTAGAACGATCGAAAGTTTCCTTTGCCATGATTTTAAAAAATTACAATTATTAGTCTTAATTAATATATAAAGCAATTACTAAATTTTTATGTTGTCCATATGTGACGTTAACCACATTTACTATGTAAACACAAGCATCTAATAACTTGTTTGTAAATATTTGACCTTTCAATCAAATATTAAATATTCTTAGAGCGAAAGACGAGGTTCGAACTCGCGACATTCAGCTTGGAAGGCTGACGCTCTACCAACTGAGCTACTTTCGCATTTTTTTAACTATCGACTTATGTCGTTAGTGTTGGTTTTATATTGTGGGGAGAGAAGGATTCGAACCTTCGAAGTGAAATCACAACAGAGTTACAGTCTGTCCTCGTTGGCCGCTTGAGTATCTCCCCTACTTTTCAATGAACTATTATCCGATTTAAATTCCTAATTATTAAGCATTCACAATCGACCACAAAAAAGCAGCCCGCTTTTTTACGGACTGCAAATGTATAAACTTTTACTTTAACACCAAATACTAACTATCTTTTTTTAAAATAATTATTCAGCTGTAGCATGTGCTTTAAGTTTTTCGTTCTTTTTTCTTAACATTCTACGTAGAGAATCAGTACACAAGTCAATTGAAGCTTCAAAACTTGCTGCCTTTTTCTTTACTACCAACTCATCTCCTGGCACCATCACCTTAATTTCTGAAACTTTGTTCTCTTTTTCACTCTTACTCCCTAGCTTTAAGTACACAACTCCATCAATTATCTTATCATAAAACTGATCTAATTTATCCATCTTCTTTTGTAGAAAATTCAATAATTCTTTATCAGCTTTAAAATCTACTGCTTGCACTTTAACTTTCATAGGCTTAATTTTTTTTTGCCCTTGGATGGGCTTGATTAACAATTGATTTTAATTTCACTAACGATGAGTGCATATACACTTGCGTAGCAACTAAACTTGAATGACCCAATAATTCCTTTATTGAATTCAAATCTGCTCCCGCATCCATCAAGTGAGTAGCAAAGGTATGCCTTATTACATGAGGACTCTTTTTTACCTTTTTTGTTACTGTACTAAGGTAGTAATTAATCTTCCCATAGACAAGACTAGGATATATTTGTTTCCCTTTTTTTGTAATAAAAAAAGCATCCTCATTTTCAGAGTTTTGAAACTCACTCCTCAAATCCAAGTAATACTTCATATCATTTATCAACCTTTCCGATAGAGGAATTATTCTTTCTTTATTTCTTTTACCCAATACTTTTAACTGCGAATTATAAAAATCTATCTTAGAAATTTGAAGACCTATCAACTCACTTAATCTTATTCCTGTATTATAAAATACACTAATAATCAACTTATCTCTTACTCCTTCAAAATCGTCACTATAATTAATATCGTCTAACAGATTAATCATTTCCTCTTTTGAGTATGGCACCATCACCTTTTTTTCAAACTTAAGCGATGTGAGTTTTGCGGTAGGATCGTCTGTTATTTCTCCTATATTCAACAAATATTTATAAAACCTTTTCAGACTACTTATCTTTCTATTAATAGTACGATTGGAATAATTCTGATTTTGTAGATATACTAGATAATGCCTGTGCTGTTGGAAATTTAATCTAAGTGGATTTTTCTCTCCTTGGAAAACTTCAGAATAATCATAATACTCAATAAGGTCTTTTTCGTAGGCTTTTATAGTATGTAATGAGTATCTTTTCTCGTATTTCAAATAATCTATGAATTTATCTATCATTACAAAATGGGTTCTATGGACTGTGTTCTAAAAATTGCTACAGATTTTCTTCCTTAAAATATGAGCACAAAAAAATGGTTGAGTAAATTTAAAATTTTCTCAACCATTAATTTATTAAATAGAATTTTTATTCTAGTTATCTTCAGCAGTTCTTAAACTCTGAACATATATAGCTTTTGCTTTTTGCTTTCTTTTTACTACAGATGGCTTGTTGAATTGTTTACGACCACGTAATTGTTTCATTGTACCAGTTCTGTCAAATTTTCTTTTGAAACGTTTTAAAGCTCTATCTATAGCTTCTCCTTCTTTTACAGGGATTATTAGCATTTTACTATTGTTTAAATAATTTATATAATTTTTTATCTTATTGTACAACAAATGAACAAACTAAACCTAGCTCTTTCATAAGCGGGTGCAAAAGTACACTTTATTACAATTAATCAAAACCGTACACCCTTAATTTTTAATATTTTATATATTTTCCTTATAAACTATAGTAACTAACCTCCTCTCATTTGGCTCATGATTATTTCGCATGGCTCTGTTATTAAAAAAGTTTTGCAAAAGTAATACAAAAAATTTAATCTTTCAATAATAATCTTGAAATTACAAATTTCTGAATTTCCGTTGTTCCCTCACCTATTGTATTCAGCTTAGAATCTCTATAATATCTTTCAACAGGATAATCCTTAGTATATCCGTATCCTCCATGAATCTGAACTGCCTCTGACGACACCTTAACACTAGTTTCTGACGCCATTGCTTTTGCCATAGCACACAGTACAGTTGTGTTTGATTCTTTATTTTCTTTAGCCCATGCAGCTTTATACGTCAACAACTCTGATGCTTCAATTTCCATTGCCATATCGGCCAACTTAAATGAAATGCCTTGAAAAGAAGAAATTGGTTTTCCAAACTGTTCACGTTCTTTTGAATACTGTAAAGATGCTTCATACGCACCTTTTGCTACACCCAAAGAAAGCGCTGCTATTGAAATTCGACCACCATCTAGTATAGAAAGTGCTTGTTTAAAACCATCTCCTACATTCCCTAGTACATTCTCTTTTGGAACTCTAACATTATCGAAAATCATTTCAGTTGTTTCCGATGCTCTCATTCCTAGCTTATCTTCTTTCTTTCCTGCAGTAAAACCAGGAGTTCCACGTTCAACAACAATTGCTGTTGCTCCACGCTTATCACCTTTCTCACCTGTACGTGTCATCACTACTGCTATATCACCGCTTTTGCCATGAGTAATAAAATTCTTTGTTCCATTAATTACCCACTCATCGCCATCAAGCTTAGCTGTACAAGTCATGTTTCCAGCATCCGAACCAGTTCCTGCTTCCGTAAGCCCCCATGCACCAATCCATTCTCCTGTTGCCAACTTAGGAATCCACTTTTTCTTCTGCTCTTCCGAACCAAAAGTTAAAATATGATTTGTACAAAGTGAATTATGAGCAGCAACTGAAAGTCCTATAGAAGGATCTGCTTTACCTAACTCTTCAACAATAGTGATATACTCATTGTATCCAAGTCCTGAACCACCATATTCTTCAGGAACTAAAACACCCATAAATCCCATCTCTCCTAATTTCTTAAATAGATCAACAGGAAATATTTGTTTTTCATCCCATTCCCTCTGAAATGGATAAATATGCAGCTTTGCAAACTCCTTAATAGAATCTGCAATCATCTTTTGCGTTTCCGATTTTCCGAAATTCATTCTTATATTATTAATATCTAGACAGATAGCATTCTATCTAAAATAAATTAATCAAGCGCCAAATATAATTTAATTTTATCAAAATAAGCATCACTCATAACTTCAATATTTCTCAACTCATCTAAAGATTTAAATTTCCTGAAATTAGTCCTAAAATCAACTATACTCCTAGCTAACCTCCAACTGATATATGGATGATTTTTCAACTCTTCGAAACTAGCAGTATTAATACTTATCTTCTTTACTTTAAAATCCTTCTCTAATGGAAACTTTTGCTTTAACAATTCGTAAGTTGAAGAATCTATTACATTAACCTCTTTCAACTGATAATAATATCTAAAACCGCCCAATCTTTCTCTATAATCTACAATGATTTTAGAATACACCTCACCTATACCTTTAATAGATTTGAAATCCTCTACCGTAGCAGTATTTAACGTAACTATTTTCTTTTTCTCTTCTTCAACTACCTGTGGAATATTAACAAAAGGTTCTAACTCTTTATATTTCTTATCACTGATAACATAGATATTTTTAAGCTCTTCTTTTGACTTAATTCCTTTTCTTGTGATTATATAATTTAAAATAACATCCGACTGCTTCTCCGAAAAGCCTATCTTCATCCAATCTTCCTTACTGTATTCGTTAGGATTAAACTCAGAATAGCTAATTTTCTTTTTCTTGTAATAGGTTCTAGCCTTATACTCTTTCGGGAAATACATCAATGTATCTATTACACTAAACAATGAATCATCAAGTCCCAAAACTTCCTTCACCTGAATTTTATTTGTGAATTGCTGTGTAGCTCTAAAAGAATCTAACTTGTACAATTGAGATGTTGACAATCCGAAATAAGACCACGAATTATAGGACAACTTATTAGGGTTGAACTTGAAATATTTTTTAGGCTGATTATTTGATTTCTTAGCAAGAGAATCAACTACGTTATTATAGTATTCTAATCGAGCTTTAGTATCATCGGAAATTGCTGTAGGCTTAAAATAATCAAAATTCAATATCAACAATTGTATAAGTGCAATCACAAAGATCAAAACAATCACACCTATTCTTTGTTTCTTATTAAATTTCATTTCTCAACCAATTTAGTTCACAGATAAAAATCCCAACAGTCCCTATTCATACTTTTTTATAACCCCTGATTTTATTTTCGACAAGTAAACTTTGAGATCTTCTTTAACTTCCGAAGACATTATCAACAATCCGATTATATTAGGCACTGCCATGCTCAATATCATCATATCTGAAAAAGTTAACACTACACCCAACGACGATGCTGCCCCAACTACTACCATAGAAAGATAAATCACTTTAAAAATAAGCTCACTCTTTTTTGATTTCCCAAAAATGTAAGTCCAAGCTTTCAGTCCATAATACGACCATGAAATCATTGTAGAAAATGCAAATAAGAAAATAGCGATAGTAAGAACATATGGAAACCACGAAATTGCACTCCCAAATGCACTAGAAGTAAGTTCTGCTCCTTGCAGCTCATACCCTTCGTAACGACCTGTGATTATAATTACAAAAGCAGTAATTGTACAAATTAAAACAGTATCAATAAAAGGCTCTACCAAAGCTACAAACCCTTCGGAAATTGGTTCTTTTGCCTTAGCTGCCGAGTGTGCAATTGCTGACGACCCAATTCCTGCTTCATTAGAAAAAGCAGCCCTTTGAAAACCAATAATCAGAACACCTATGACTCCTCCTTTTATGGCTGGAGCACTAAATGCATTCATAAAAATTAACTCTATTGAAGGAATAATCTGATCGTAATCAATTAAAATTATAACCAAAGCGGTAAGCATATAAATACCCGCCATTAATGGCACTATTCTTTCAGTTACCCGAGCTATACTTTTAACTCCTCCAATAATCACCACTCCTACCATTAAAGCTAAGACCACGCCAACACCAGCCCCATGTCCCGATAATATAGGAAATGAATTTTGCAACTGAGCAAATGCTTGGTTTGCCTGAAACATATTACCTCCTCCTAGAGATGCTCCAATTAGAAGAACAGCAAACATTACTGACAAAAACTTCCCTAAAACACCTAGATTACGTTTCGCCAATCCGCTTTTCAAGTAATACATAGGTCCACCATGGATAACTCCATTTTTATCTATCTCGCGATACTTCACACCCAATGTTACCTCTGTGAATTTTGATGCCATCCCCAAAAGTCCAGCTACTATCATCCAAAATGTAGCACCTGGTCCTCCAATAGAAATTGCCACTGCAACCGAAGCAATATTACCAAGTCCTACTGTTCCTGAAAGTGCTGTAGATAATGCTTGTACCCTTGTAAGCTCTTCTTTTCCTGCCTTTTTATTAGGGTCATCATATTTTCCTCTTAACAAGTCAATAGAATGCTTTACTCCTCTGAAATTAATAAAGCGCAATTTTATAGTGAAGAAGATTGCTCCAAATATCAACCACAACACCACAATAGGAAAGGGTCTCATTGCTGGCGATCCAAATGTAATTTTAGTTAAAGTTTCTTTAGCGGCATTGTGTATTGTAAGCTTTTCGTTATTAGAAATACTTTTCACTACATATATCTCTCCTCCTAAAACTACACTTTGACCAATCTTTAATTTCTCAAACGCTGTTCCGTAGCCTACAACTTCTGTGCTTCCTTTTACGGTGCTAACTACACCAGGCAAATGAGAATCTACATGAACATTACCGCTATCGTCATATACTACAGGATCGTAAATACCCATTGCATGTAGTGGATCCCAGAAAATAACTTTCTCCATTACTACAACGGCAGGTTCAAAAATACTATTAACCTTTTGAGAGAAGCTCATATTATCATCTTCTTTAGCAAAAGATGACGTCTGAAATATGAATAAAGAGATAAGTATTAGTAGAATTCTTTTTGCACCAAACATGATAAATTATTTTAATAATGAAAACAAAACAGCATTACTAAAACAAATATCAATAAAAAAACGATGAAATCTTAGCTATACGGACAAAAATCTACATATAGCAACAAATTACATAAGAATGTAACTTTTAGAAAAAAACAAGATACAACCTCTACCTACCCTATAATTAAAATAGGATAGATACACACTCTAACATCAATAAAAAATG
>CAZIYK010000088.1:0-7616 GCA_964543445.1 uncultured Flavobacteriales bacterium | reverse complement strand
ACTGTAAATTGGTATTTGTAAAATCTACATCCATCAAACTACAATCAATAAATTTGGTTTTAGTCATCTTCAGATTTCCAAAAAGAGAGTAATCGAGAGTGCAATTTTCGAAACTAAATTCAAGAAGAAATTGATTACAAATACTAAAATCAACACCTATAATTTTGCAATCAACAAACTGTACATCTTTAAAAGAAACATCTCCAATAACTGCAGAACTAAAATTACAGCCATCAAATTTACATTCTAAAAACTCCGTATTATAGAAACTCAGATTAGAAAAATCGCAGTTTTCAAACTCACAAGAATCAAATTCAACATTGTTTAATTCCTCTTTTCTGAATGTATGTTTCTTGTATTTTTTATCGTTTTGAAATCCCATTTTATATTAGTTCCACGTGAAACATTTAAATAATTACCTACCCATGTAAACTAACAAAACAGAAATATCAGAAGGTGAAACTCCAGAAATTCGCGATGCTTGAGATATAGTTGTAGGCTTAATAGCTTCTAATTTTTGACGAGCCTCTATAGACAAAGACTTAAGTTTTGAATAATCGAAACTAGAAGGAATTTTCACATTTTCTAATCTATTCAACTTATCAGCATTTGCTTTTTCCTTATTAATATAGCCTTGATATTTAATTATAATCCCTACCTGCTCTATTACATCTTTAGTAGGTTTATGTTCATCTAAATAAGATTTGATTTTTGGCAATTCAAAAACATCTTCTAATTCAATTTGCGGTCTTGCAATAGTTCTAATTATCTTACTTGACTGCTTAACTAATGCCGTTCCTTTTTCTTCTAGAATAGGATTTATCTCATCAGCTTTAACACTAGTTTTTTCTAAAAACGAAACAAAACTATTTACAGCATTACGCTTTTTTTCTAACGCTTTCATTCTATCAGCAGAAGCCAAACCAATCTCAAAAGAGCGTGGCGTTAATCTTTCATCTGCATTATCCTGACGCAATAGAGTACGGTATTCTGCTCTAGAAGTAAACATTCTGTATGGCTCTTCTGTACCCTTCGTAATTAAATCGTCAATCAAAACTCCGATATAAGCTTCACTCCTACTCAATACAAATTCATCTTTTCCATGAACTCTATTATGAGCATTTACACCTGCAACCAAACCTTGACCAGCTGCTTCTTCGTAACCTGTAGTTCCATTTATTTGACCTGCGAAAAATAGATTCTTAATAATCTTAGTTTCTAAAATATTAGTCAACTGCGTAGGTGGAAAATAATCGTATTCGATAGCATATCCAGGACGTAACATTTTTACGTTTTCAAAACCATCCATACGTTTCATCGCAATCATTTGTACATCCTCAGGAAGAGAAGTTGAAAAACCATTTACATACATTTCTATAGTTCCCCTACCCTCTGGTTCAACAAAAATTTGATGTCTATCTTTTGTAGAAAATCTATCAATTTTATCTTCTATCGAAGGACAATATCTAGGACCTACTCCTTGAATCCTTCCGGCATACATTGGAGAATCATCGAAACCTGTTCGCAACAAATCATGAACAATTGGATTTGTATAAGTAGTAAAACAACTTAATTGATTTACTAAAGGTGGAGTTTCAGTATATGAAAATTTACCTGGATTTACATCACCAGGTTGTTCTTGCATTTTAGAAAAATCTAACGATCTAGAATCTACACGAGGTGGTGTTCCTGTTTTCATTCTTCCAGATTCGAATCCTAAATCTACAAGTTGTTCTGTTAAACCAAAAGCAGAAGCTTCGCCAGCTCTACCTCCTCCAAACTGTTTTTTACCAATGTGAATTTTTCCATTTAAGAAAGTACCATTTGTAAGAATAACAGTCTTTGATTTTATCTCTATTCCTAATTGAGTTTTTACCCCAACTACTTTATCACCTTCAACAAGAAGATTAGTTACCATATCAGCAAACAAATCTAGATTGTCAGTATGCTCTAATTTCAATCTCCAATTTCTAGAAAAAGCTATCCTGTCAGACTGTGCTCTTGGACTCCACATTGCAGGTCCTTTTGAAGTATTAAGCATTCTAAACTGTATCATTGTTTCGTCAGTAACAATACCTGAGTAACCACCCAATGCATCAATCTCTCTTACAATCTGACCTTTTGCAACACCACCCATAGCAGGATTGCAAGACATCTGACCAATAGTTTCGAGATTAAGGGTAACCAACAAAGTTTTAGAACCAAGGTTTGCAGCAGCAGCTGCAGCTTCGGCACCGGCGTGTCCACCCCCTACTACTATAACATCATACACATCTGAAAATACACTCATCCTAAAAAAATTAATAGTTATCAATCATCAATTTAAACAACCAATCATTGAAAATATATTTAATGTTTCACGTGAAACATTATTATCAATAAAACTATTTCACAAAGATAGTTCCACGTGAAACACTTGAAAAAAAGAACAACTAAGTTCTTGATTTTTAAGCCCGCAAAGTTAAACAATAATCTTCTTTTGAACGCATTACAATTTTATCTTCATCTGTCTTGTCTTTGAAACCAAAATAATGAAGAACTCCATGTATAATAACCCTATCAAGTTCATCCTTGAAATCAATTCCCAATTCTTTTGCGTTTTCTTTAACACGTACTACACTAATGAAAATATCTCCAGAAATTAGGTCTCCCATCACATAGTCAAAAGATATAATATCCGTTAATGTATCATGGTCTAGAAATTCTACATTTAACTTATGTAGGTATTCGTCGTCGCAAAAAATGTACTGCAACTCTCCCTCCTCTTTATCGAATTCGCTAATACATTTTGAAATCCATTCCTTAGTAGAAGATTCATCCTCTAGTTCGAAATCTAATTCGTAATTAAAATCTATCATCTTTTATTATTAATTTTTCTAATATAAAACTCTTTGAAATCTAAATTTTCTCGATGTAATTTTTCCTCTTTGTTTGGAATTTCATCGGGTGTTAAATCGAATGAAGTTTGGTTATTATTAACCTGTTTTCCTGATTTACTTTTTCGTTTGTTATCCTTCTCTTTTGATTCTCCTTTAAAATCCTTTAAAAATTTGAGGATGTTTTTTTGATGATTTACTACTTCATCACCAGCTTCTTTTTTAAGCAATGATTTTTTTAGCTGTTTCACTTCCTTATCTAAATTGGAGTTTGAACCTCCATTTAGCTCGTTGAATTTGTTACGTATTTGCTCTTGTTTTTTTATGATATCAGAAATCTCTTCATCAGATAATTGATCCCCTTTATTACCTTTTCCTTGTTGAGATTCTCCTTCTTTGTCTTGACCTTGTAATTGTGAATTTAATTGCTTCTGCTGATCTATTAAATCTTGAGGAGTTTCACCTTGTCTATCGTTACCAGAACTGTCTCCTGAAGAACTAGCACTAGCATTATTTATCTGTGAAATAATGTCACTCAACAAATCAGTAACAGAATTTATATCCGTCAACATCTGTCTCTGCAGTTTATTTAAATTGTACGAATTATCACTTTCGTAAACATCATCAAATCTATTCTGATATTGTTGTAGAGGATAAATTAAATCAAAACTAGCACGAGTAAATTTATCGTTTTCAATTGCAAAATTATACAAACTAGAATTTAAATGGGTTAATCTAGCTAAAATATTATACTGAGAATTATGATCGCTAATGTTTGAAATATCATAATTAAGAATGAGATTTTCTTCATCGTATGATAGGGATAAATAACTATTAAGCAGGTAATTCAAAAGTTGTAAATCTACCGACATGCTCTCTCCTGCCCCACTAGAAATAGATGCCTGTGATTTAATTTTAGAACTAATATTCTCAGAATTACTTTTCATCTTTTTCTTATTAGCTCCACTACTTTTACTCGATTCTTTCTTGAGTTGGTCTATATCTTTTTGTAAATCGTTTTTCAGTTTATCTGATCCTTTCAGTTTCGAATACTTTTTAAGTTTTTCCTCCAATTGATTAGTCTGCTCATTGATAGATTTTGTTTCTGAAACAGAAGGTTGTTCAGATAAATTATTTACTGATTCGTTTAATTTTTCGGCATCAGTTGCAAGAGATTTCAACATTTGTGAAGATGCAATTTTACGAAGCAAGTTTAGAGTTTTCTTCTGTTGGAAATCATTTTTAGCTTTCAGTTCTTCAGATTTTTTATCTGTTTTGTTTTTTGCATTAGACAATTTCAAAGCATCATTTATTTCTTTAAGAAGTTCTTTTTGTGCTTTAATTGCCTCCTCTATTTCTTCCAATAATTCCTTATCGTTTATAGAATTTAAATTATTGAGTAGTTCTTTCTTTTGTTCTATGCTCTTTTCTAAATCGAATTTCAATTGTTCTAATTCTTCTTTTTCCGAAAATTTATCACGCTGAAAATCGGTAGAATTATTATTCAAACTATCTATTAAAATTTGTTTTTGGAGCTCACTTGAATACTCATTTACCAACGAATCTTTTAAACTCTCATTCTCTTCTTCTAATTGATCTGTGGTATAAATAGAAATAGGAAAATCAGAAGAAAAAGTTGTTTTAACTCCATTAATCTTATCATTATCCGAAACAAAAAAACGTATAACTGCATCACCCGATAAATTCATATTTCGAGTATCAACTGTAATATTTCTGGTGATTAGTTTATTACTATTTACTTTAAAGTATTTTGATTTTAAAATCTTGCCTTTCATTAAAATCTGATACCCATATTTTGTTAATCCATAATCGTCGGAAGCTGAAAAGGCGAAGAAATTTATACCCAATGTTAAAGGTTGTTTATTTAAAATATCAACATTTATTTTAGGATGTGCATCGGGTATAGATGTAATATGATAATCGAAATTTAGGTAATCTTTAACGTCATTGCTAGAAATAGAAATGTTATAATCGAAACTTTTGTGCAAAGTAGTTTTATACAAAAACGTTTTACCTGAATCAATAAAATCAAAAGTAGAACTATCTAATTTAAAATATGCTTTATTGATATTTTCAGATTTAATAATCCATGTTAATTCACTTCCTCCGGGTACTTCTACATCAGAAAAATTTGTAACATCTTTTGCGGACAGACCTGTATATTTTGGTGGATTTATTTTCAGATTGAGAGATGTAATTTTAGGAGGATGTAATAATTTAATATTAAAACTATAAGATTTAGTTATGCTCTCCCCTATCCTGAAATTCAGATTTGATTTTACATTCTTAAAAATGTATTTATTAAAATTAGAACTATTGCCAACTTCAAAAATCTTATCATCAATAAATATAAAAATAGGAACATCGCTACTAGCAATAACTTTATAGTTTAGTTCGAAATCTTCTCCCTCAACAACGTTTAAACTATCATTTAGAATTTGGATTTTGAAGTCCAAAGGTTTCTCAAATTTGGTTTCATAAGAAATAATTCTATTTGATGGCTCTACTATAAAACCATCGAAATTTATAAAAGATATAATTATAAAAAATGAAATAGGAATAAGAAGCAATCGAAAAAAAAGACGAAGATTTTTTAAATTTAATGCTGATAGAAAATCATAATTGAACAAATCTTTTTCTAATTGCTGAATGCTTTGGGTAACTAATTCATCATTCCCTAATTTTTCAAGTTGAAGCAAATTCAACAATCTATCATTTATTCTAGTATCTGACGATCCTATTATTTTAGATGCTTTCTCTTTCGATATTTGAAGCGATGGAATAAAACTCTGTAAAAATGGATAAAGTATTTTATATAAAAAGAGACTTATAGCAAGCAACAAGGAGATATAAAAAAGCGATGTTCGAGTAAAACTATCTAGATAAAAGAAGTATTCAATTACTATATAAATCAAAAAATACAATCCAAAGAAGAAAACAAAAAATACAAATCCCTCTAATGCTTTATATAAATAAAGCTTAGAAATGAATTCACTTATTTTTTTTTCTATTTTTTTCATTTGTGATGATGAACAGACAAGCTTATTACTTACCTATATATGGTAATACTAAAAAGTATCTAAAAACGACTATTGTATCAAAATTATCTCATATTCTCTTTCAAAACAGCTACTCCAAATCACAACATTAATACATCTAAGTATGAAAGCATTTTTACTACCTTTGCACAGCTTTTTTGGTAAAAAGCTACGCTACTACAAAGTAACGTAAAGAATTAAAAAACAAGCTATTTAAAAGTAGTTAAAGTATATAAATAATGAGTAAAAAAGTTAGAGTTCGTTTTGCACCAAGTCCAACTGGACCTTTGCACATGGGAGGTGTTCGTACAGCATTGTACAACTATTTGTTTGCCAAAAAACACGGAGGTGATTTTCTATTGAGAATAGAAGATACAGATCAGAACCGTTTTGTAGAAGGTGCCGAAGAGTACATTATTGAATCTTTGAAATGGTGTGGTATTTCGCCAAACGAAGGTCAAGGTGTTGGTGGTGATTTTGGTCCTTACAAACAATCAGAACGAAAAGAGCTTTACGCTGAGTACTCAGAATTTCTAATAAAAAACGATAAAGCTTACTACGCTTTCGATACTCCAGAAGAACTAGATGCTTTGAGAAGTGAATACGAAGCAGAGAAAAAAGTTTTCACTTACAACGCAGTAGTTAGAGGAAATTTAAACAACTCACTTGCACTATCGCAAGAAGAAGTGATGAACAAAATAAATTCTGGCGTGCCTTACGTAGTTCGTTTCAAAATGCCAGAAAATGAAGAATTAGCACTTAACGACATTATCCGTGGCGATATGAAAGTGAATACTTCTGCTTTAGACGATAAAATTTTGTTTAAGTCGGACGGTATGCCAACATATCACCTAGCAAATATTGTTGATGATCACTTAATGGAAATTTCTCACGTTATTCGTGGTGAAGAGTGGTTGCCATCAATGGCGTTGCACGTTTTGTTGTACAAAGCTTTTGGATGGGATGTACCTGAGTTCGCTCACCTCCCACTCCTACTAAAACCAACAGGTAAAGGAAAACTTAGTAAACGCGATGGCGACAAAATGGGATTCCCTGTATTTCCTCTTGAATGGAAAACCGAAGAATCAACATCTATGGGTTACAGAGAAGAAGGATATTTTCCTGAAGCATTCATAAATATGCTTGCTTTCTTAGGATGGAACCCTGGTACAGAAAAAGAGATTTATACTTTAGAAGAATTAGTTAACGATTTCTCTTTAGAAAGAGTAAGTAAATCTGGTGCTAGATTTGATCCTGAAAAAGCAAAGTGGTTTAATCAGCAATGGATGCAGTTGAGATCGGATGAAGAAATTGCCGAACTATTTAAAGTTATTTTACAAGAAAAAGGAATAGTTGCTGAAGAACAATACGTAAAAAACGTTGTAAGTTTAGTAAAAGAAAGAGCTGTTTTTGTAAAAGATTTATGGGAACAAGCGTCATTCTTTTTCGAAGCACCAACAGAATACGATGCCAAGGTAATTAAGAAACGTTGGAAAGGCGAAATGAACCAAAATATAGCCGATATAAAAGCAGTACTAGAAAACTTGGAGCCATTCAACAGAGATTCTGCTCACGATGCTGTAACAGCCTTAATTCAAGAAAAAGAATTAAACATGGGACAAGTAATGAACTCGCTAAGACTTTGTATGGTTGGTGCTGGTAAAGGCCCTGATTTATTTCA
>CAZIYK010000087.1:0-7652 GCA_964543445.1 uncultured Flavobacteriales bacterium | reverse complement strand
ATTATAGGTGGTATCTTAATCTTATAATCTGTTTTTAATTTATCATCAGGTATTCCAAATTTCTTTCTAATATTATCTAACACTACCCCTACACCTGCAGTAACAACAGCTCCAAGCGATGTTTCTAGCAATCTACCTATAGCGTATGATACAACATTGTTTTCGTGAAAAGTAACAATTATAATAAAAATGATAGCTGCCAAAACGGTGGTTTTCCCTATAACCATCCTAAGAAAATACATTATAAAAAATATCGCTATACTTACATTTAGTATAGTATCTTCAAAGAAATGAATGAATAGTATACCTACCAATCCTCCAAAAACAGTACTCATTAATCTTTCCTTTCCCCTAGCTAAACTTTCGCTTATGTTTGGTTGAGCACTTACAACTACTGCCAAACCAGCATACTCTTGTGCATACTCCCCAACTGAAAAAGGAAGGTCAAACATAGGTACTAACACGTGTAATATAGTAAGACTTATCCACATAGCAATTGCCGCTTGTAAAGCAACCCACTTACCATCAGTTTTATAAAGCCATTTTTTTACCGGTCTACTTAATTTCATAATTACTTTACAAATACTAGTTTTTCATTCTCTGACAACTGACTCAATTCCATCAATCGTTTTGTAGTTTTTTTCAAATCAGAAACCACAATTAGCTGGTCATTATCTAAATTTCCATTAACCTCTATATTTACTAAAAGCTCAAATAAATCAGAAAGATTTTTATCATTTGATTTAATCTTGATAGCACCTTTATCTAAATTTATGATAATATTTTTAATTGCCGTCAAAAACGCTTTTTTTATTATTCCATAGGGCAAATCTACTACCGTTTTCTTAGTTAAAATTGCATAAACAAATCTACTATAATTTTGACTAAAACGTTCGTGTGCAATAAGAAACTGTTGGCCTAAACTCAAATCTAACTGTTGTGCCTTGGGTTCCAATTCCATCTGAGTATAAAGCTCTTTTATTTGTTTACGCCCTTGATAAGAATTTATCATATTCAACCTTATCTCATCCTTACCATGCTTTTTTCCACTAGCTCTATCGAGAGTTAAACGTAGCACTGAAGCATCGCTTTTAAGAATCTCTTTCATTTTATTTCTTATATCGTGCTTACTCCAATTTGGCAGGATTAACGAATTAGATACAAGTACTATTATTGCTGTTACAGAAGTGAAAAGTAGCCTAGTTTCAAGAATTTCAGTTAGTTCAAAATCAAAAGCCATTAGCAACACAATTGTTATTGTTATAAAAACAACAGCTATTCCGTAGTCCTCTTTCAGCATAACAACCGCCATATAGGTTGATATGATTATTATCGGCACAGTAAATTCGCGAGGTAAAAAGCCTAACACAAGAATAGAAACTACCAAACCTACAACAGTACCACCAATTCTATTTAATGTTTGTTTTGTAGTTGCTCCATTATTTGGTTTCATAATAAGAAGTACCGTCATAGGAATCCAAAAACCTTCAAACACATGAAACTTAGCCACCAAAAACAAACTCACAGAAAGGAGAATACTTATATGCAAAGCAAACCTTACCGAAGACTGCTTCAGGTCTAAACTGCTAATAATATTATTCCTAAGATTATCAAAACGGTAGAGAAAATCAAATTTACCATTACTTACCTTTTCTGCCTTATGTCTGAATAGAATTAGTTTTTTGGTGAAATTTATTACTGCATTAGTAAGGTAATCTATTTCACATATTCTCGATTTAAGTTTTTTAGCATCCTTAGATTGCAGTATTTCTATCCACTCTTTTGTTAGCTTATTTAGTTTCTTGTATTCATCTTCTATTAAAAGTAAAGCATGCTTATCTTCTGTAACTGCCTGCTCCAACAACTCAAGCACTTCAATCAACTTAGATTTCCATTTCTCTGAAATTTCATAAAACTCTTGTTCGTTTTTATACTTACTCAAAGTTTTAGATTTTTTGAGTGCGTGTAGAGAATTGTTTAAAATTTGAGTATTTACAGCTATTTTAAAAAGACTTTTCCCCTTAGTTGTAGAAAAAATATTGCCATTTTTCAAACTGTAAAGCACATCCATTATTTCGGAATAACGATCATTCTGCTGTTTCTTGAAATCAGAAGAAACCCGATTGTACTCTTCTATATTTAGTACAAGAATTTGGCGTGTATTACTCAAATAAACTCTTAATTTTTTCTCAATATCCTTATGAGTCTTATTTGGCCATAAAACTAGAAGTCCTAATGCAGTAAAACCTAATCCTACAAGTACTGCGTAAATCCGTAGTGGTAAATGTTCTAAATCAATTGGCATTGTAACCGAAATCAGATAGAAATACTGAATCGATGTTAAAGTTAGGGTATTAGGAGTATCGAAGTAATTGTAATAATTTAGGGAGAAAAAGAGTATAAGATTGAATGGTAAAGCCAAATAGTAATGTGTACTGAAAAACAACGACAATACAACAAGAACAATTATATTGAAACCAACAATTGCTAGAGATTGAGCAATACGCCGTTTAAAACCGAAGCTTTTGTGCTCGGTAAACATAAACAATCCTACGAGTGCCGAAATAAGTGCTTCGGTATCATCAGCAAACTGAAGAGTTACAAAATACGACGCAAGCATAGTTATAACTCCTTGCAAGCCATAAATGTATCTGCCTCGTTTTAATTTCTCTACTATACCTTTCGCTATCGCCATAAATAATTATGTAAACACTCCTTAAGGAATCATCTTCAACAAAAGACCCTCTGTTTATGCAACAAAGGGTCTAAGTTTTTTCATAATCAATACTATTGATTTTATTTAAAACCCAATTTTGCTCTTACCCTTGCCAATACTTTAGAACTTATTTCTCTTGCCTTTTCTGCTCCCTGTTCTAAAATAGCGTCTAACTCTTGTTTATTATTCATAAAATAATCGAACTTCTCGCGAGGCTCAGCGTATTTTTCTAAAATCAAGTTTAAAAGAGCTGTTTTAGCATGACCATAACCGTAATTTCCTGCTAGATAATTTGCTCTCATTTCGGCAGTTTGCTCTTCGCTAGCCATAATTTTGTAGATAGCAAATACATTACAAGTATCAGGATTTTTAGGTTCTTCTAGCGGTGTGCTATCAGTTTTTATTCCCATTACTTGTTTTTTCAATTGTTTCTTTGGCAGGAATATATTGATGTAGTTATCTTTAGATTTACTCATTTTTCCACCATCAGTACCAGGTACATATTTTGATTCTTCACTGATTTTTGCATCAGGAACAACAAAAGTATCTCCCATTTGATGATTGAAACGATTTGCCACGTCACGAGTCATTTCGAGATGCTGAAGTTGGTCTTTTCCTACCGGAACATAGTTTGCATCGTACAACAAAATATCGGCAGCCATTAGCATAGGATAAGTAAACAATCCTGAATTAACATCCGACAATCTATCTGCTTTATCCTTAAAAGAGTGAGCCAATGTTAATCGTTGATAAGGGAAGTAACAACTTAAATACCACGAAAGCTCAGTAGTTTCTGGCACATCGCTCTGACGATAAAAAACTGTTTTATTAGTATCTAATCCCATGGCAAGCCAAGCAGCAGCAACAGCATAAGTGTTGTCTTTCAATTCTTCGCCATCCTTAATTTGAGTTAAGGAATGCATATCAGCAATAAAAAGAAACGATTCGTTTTTAGGATCGTTAGCCATAGCTATTGCAGGCTCTATTGCTCCTAGTAAATTTCCTAAATGAGGAACTCCTGTACTTTGTACTCCTGTAAGTATTCTTGCCATTATCTTTTATTTTTTGAGTTGACAAATTTAGGAAATTCCTAAATAGAATAAAGAGTTAAAGTTTCAGAATATGGTAATTTATTATTCCTTATCAACATCGCCCTTATCTGTTTCTTTATCAGCTTTTTTATTCGTTTTATTACCCTCTTTATTATTATCGTTTTTCTGTTCTGTTTTTTTATTTTTTTCGTTCTCCGCCTTCTTCTTTTCGTTTTCTTTCTCTTTCTCCTTTTCTATCTGCTCCATCTTCATAGTTATCTTTGCATTGATATCTAATTCAGGCTCTTTTTCATCCTCAGGCTTTTCTTCCTTTGGCACAGAATGATATGTTTTCTCTTCTCCCGATCTACTAGCTACATATTTTGGCGAAAGAATTTCAATTGAAGAGTTATTAAATTCATCAATTATATTTTTATGTAATTCTGATTTTATGAATGCGTATCTATCAGCTTGTGCAGTATATGCGTTAATTTCATACTGAACATAATAATCATCTAAACTATTCTGAAGTACAAACGCTTCCTTGCCCGATTGCTCTATAAGTCCATTTGTTTTCTTGGCTGCTGCTATCAGTAACTTGTGTACTATTCGCCAATCAACATCGTAACCAATAGTTATAGTTGAGTGAATTATCAAGTTAGATCTTTCAGCCGCAGTTGTAAAGTTTTTACTATGCCCTGTTAAAATTTTCGCATTAGGAATTGTGATTATTACGTTTTTAGGAGTTCGTACTCTTGTCATCAAAAGATTTCGCTGAACAACAACACCTATTACATTATCTGCCTCTATTCTATCTCCTACCTTAAATGGTCGCATATAAGTCATTATCAGACCACTTAATGCATTGGAAATAACCGATGTTGATCCTAAAGACAATATCAAACCTAAGAACATCGAAACTCCTTTAAACACATCAGAACCAGATCCTGGTAATAAAGGAAATATGATAGTCAACAAAAAGGCATAGAGGAACAACTTAACTAATTTTGCTGTTGGTTGTGCCCACTCTTTGTAAAAACCATTGAAGGTTACATTTCCTACTTCTAACTCTCTAAAGAAATAATTTACCAATTTCAGAAATCCTCTGAAAATGAATATTATAATTATCAGTTTTATTAAGGTAGGAATGTAATCTATAAAGACATTTAAAAACTCTGTTAGAGGATCTACAACGTAAGAAATCATCTTTCTACCACTAGCTCTTGTATAATAAAATACATCAAGTATTAGTGGTAATGCGAGGTAGGAATAAAATGCAATTATAAATCCGAAGAACCATTTAATAACTTTAAGCACACTATTAGTTGCCCTTTCCTTATCCTCTTCGTCCAATTTATGAATTCGCAACAGTCTGAAAACCTTTACTATAAAATTGTTATTCCTGAGAATCCACCTCTTTGTCTGCTTGTAAACAAAAATAATGAGGAACAAAAAGAATGCATAAATAGCTACCTTTTTCAATACCTCTAATGCTTTTTCTTTTAAAACTATTGGTTGAATTCTATCTAGATAATCGCCTATTCTTGCAACATAGTGCCTTGCGATTGTTGCTTTTTTTACATTGATTTTACGTGCTGTTTTATCTCCTATCTCAATTAATGTCTTATTGCCATAGGTAACTAGCAAGAAATCTGCGCTGTCTGAAATAGCTAAGGAATCTCGATAATAGAAATCGTGAGAAAGAATTTCCTCAATTCTTCTTTTACATCTTTTTACCTGTGCTACCTTAGATTTTGAACCAGCTTTTTCGTAAACATTAAAAATGGTATCGCCATTAATTATTACAGGAAATATTTCCTTGTCGTTCTGTAGGTGCTCTATCGTTTTTCTAACTCTTTTACCAGATAACGAATCTTGTGAATAAATGGTAGTTTGAAAAAATGCTATCAGTATAACTATTAATGTTACTCTCTTCATTTTCTTTCAGAATTTATAATTGGAGGACAAAAGTTTAGCATTCAACTAAGAATTAACAAAAACGATGACTACACCAATAAATTAGTAAATTTTAAAGCTATGTACACAGAAAAACATAGGGCTCTTCAACGAAGATACCCCAAAAATCAATTAGATTAAAACTTTTTGCTATATAACTAGCTAAAGCATCAATTACTCCCCTCGGAAACTTTTTCTTTTACTTAACTATTAACCATATTTATACTAAATATTACATCCTACTTATTATATTTGCTTTACACTAAAAATACATAAGATTATGTTTACACAACTTTGTAGAGAAATATTCAACAAAAGCATTAATGATTATCATGTTGCTGATAGTGTTGACACCCCAATAAATAACCCATTCGAAAAAGGTAGCATAGAAGCTCTTCTTTATCATAAAAACTGGATAGACACTGTTCAATGGCATTACGAAGATATAATCCGTGATCCGGAAATTGATCCAGTTGAAGCTCTTACCTTGAAACGTAAAATCGACGCTTCAAATCAAGAAAGAACTGATATGGTTGAGTACATAGATAGTTACTTCCTTGAAAAATTTAAAGATGTAGAAATTCAAGATGGTGCAACTATCAATACCGAAAGTCCGGCATGGGCAACAGATAGACTTTCTATATTATATCTAAAAATTTATCACATGCGTCAAGAAACTACTCGCGATGGTGTTTCTGATTCTCACAAAGATGCATGTAATAAAAAACTAGATGTTTTGCTAGAACAAGAAAAAGACTTAACTTCAGCAATGGAAGTGCTTTTGGAAGAATTGGCAACTGGAAAAAAGTATATGAAAGTGTACAAACAGATGAAAATGTATAACGACGATAGTTTAAATCCAATTTTGTACAAAGACAAAAAATAAACAAACAACCTAACAACACAACTAGTATGAATATTTTGGTGATACGAATGTCGGCAATGGGAGATGTCGCAATGACAGTACCTGTAATCAAAGAAGTACTGCGATCTAATCCTGACATCAATATAACCTATGTATCTAGAGAAGGATTCAGAGTTTTTTTTAAGGACATAAAAAGATTGAAATTTGTTGCTCCAGATTTAGAAGGTGCACACAAAGGTCTTACTGGAATGTATAAGCTTTTTCAGGAATTAAGACACGATACTGAATTTGATGCTGTTGCAGATTTACATAGCGTATTACGTTCGCAAGTTCTTACTAGCTTGTTCCGAATGAGAGGAATAAAGGTAGCGTCAATACATAAAGGAAGGACTGATAAAGGAAATCTTATAAAAAAATCAGCTAGAAAATCAAAACAACTAAAGTTGAATACTGAGAGATATGCTGATGTTTTCAGAAAACTAGATATTCCTGTAAAATTATCTCATAAGCTTCCTAATAAGAAAAGAGCAAAGGTTCCTCGTCTTGTACAAAAAGAAGTTGGTGCTAAAGCTGGTCCGTGGATAGGTATTGCTCCTTTTGCTCAGTACAAAGGAAAACAGTATAAATTTGATAAAGTTGGAGTACTTATAGAGCAGCTTCAATATACATATCCTAAATCTAAGATATTCTTATTTGGAGGAGGCGAAGCTGAAATCAAAAAACTAAAGGGTCTTTGGAAAGAATATCCTCAAACAGTTTTAGCCGCAGGTAAAATGAACCTATCAGAAGAGTTGGATTTAATGTCTAATCTCGATACGATGATAAGTATGGACTCTGCAAATATGCACATGGCATCGCTAGTAGGTACAAAAGTAGTATCAGTATGGGGAGCTACACATCCTTATGCTGGATTTATAGGTTACGGACAATCAATAAAATGGGCAGCACAAATAGATATGGATTGCCGACCTTGTTCAGTTTTCGGAAATAAAGAATGTCATAAAAATGGTAGTTATGCATGTATGGCCGAATTACCTGAATCTTTAATTGTTGATAAAGTAAAACTTATAATTCCGGTAGATAA
>CAZIYK010000086.1:0-7684 GCA_964543445.1 uncultured Flavobacteriales bacterium | reverse complement strand
TCAACTATAAAATCAAAAGAGAAGTTTCTAATTTCTTTCTTGTAATCTTTTTCCATTTCTCCCAAATGCACATCGTGTGTTGCTATTATCCCACTAGAATTTAATTCTAATAGACGTTTTACAACCGCAACCGAACCTTTAAATTTAGAATGAGAATTTGTTCCTCTTAAAATTTCATCGAGAATGAAAAATGTAGGCACTTCAGAAGTTTGAATAAAATCAAGAATGGATTTCAATTTAATAATCTCAGCCCTAAAAGTTGAGATTTTATCTTTTACCGAGTCGGTAATATGCAGATAAGTAAGCACCTCAGATGGTGTAAAAACAAACTTATCAGCAAACACCACAGAACCCGTTCTAGCAAGAATCATATTTATTGCTACCGATCGCAAAAAAGTACTTTTCCCCGACATATTTGGTCCTGTAATAATATCTAATCTAGACCTACCTTCAAAATCATAATCATTTGCTACAACCTCGTCTTTTGGTATTAGAGGATGATACATATTCTTAGCTACAATCTCGAATTCCTTATCGGAAACCGTTGGGAAACTAATTTTTGGATTATTGAATTTCAGAATTGCTAAACTATTCAACGCTTCAAATTCACCAATGATATTTAAATGCTTCTCTATATCAATATTACTAGCTTTCCAATCGTCCAACATTTTTAGAATACGCAAATCCCAAAGAAAAAAGATATTCAATATAAACCCTATAATCATGTTGAGTCTGAAATCGAAATAGCCAATTAATTTTTTAAGTTTTAGAATCTCCTTAGAAAAATGCTCATTGCTTTTGATTAAATTATTCAGATACTTTGATTCCCATTTTTCATTTTCTAATAAAAATAATGCGTTGTAAAAAGACGATAAAGCCTTAGCATTTTCCGAAACCATCTGATGCAAAATAGTAACGTTTTTGAAATATATAAATCCTATAGTTGCATTAATCACAAACATCAACATAAAGATAGCATAGCTAAATTTAGAGAAGAATATTAAAGATGCTAAATACAACACTAACAGAACGATATTTTGTAAAAACAGTATATTGAAAAGAGATTTATTCTTAGAAACAAACGATTCTTGTCCAACAAACTCAATAAGCTTGCGGTAGTCATTATCGTATTCTATATCAAATAATTCTTTCTGAAATTCTTGTCTCCAAGATAATTTTGTTGAAATTTCTTCTACTGCCTTCTGTCTATCTTTTATAACCTCAGCATCTGTGAAATTCATGAAATAATCCTTAAGCGTCTTATTCCCAAAAAATGTAGATGTTCTATTTATAAAATGAAAAACAGAATTTTTCCCAAAAAGGTCAAGATCGTTAGATATTTCAGGGAATTCTTTCGCAAATTTATCTCCTCTCTCGTATAAATTTTCCTCCTGATTGATTACAGAAATTTCGTTCTCATTAATCTTTATTAGCTTTTGTCTAGCTTCAATCTTTTTAGATACCTTGAGATGTTGAGTAACTGCAATTCCTAAAAATACAAACAACACTAAAGTCAAGGTTATTAAACTTGCAACTGACAAATCATCAGAAAGCACCGTAACTAGTGCAAAACCTCCAATCACAACTATAATTCTGATATACGACCAAAGTGTCGATTTTTTCTTCAGAGATACTAATTCGGCATTCAAATTATCTATAATATCCTGATATTGTTTTTCTGCTGTCATATTTTCCAAACACTTATTTTTTTCTTACAAAGTAGGATTATTATATCCCTAAATATTTATCCTTTTCTTCCTGCGTATTAATATTCAAAAGAGCATTTTCATCAGGAATTGGAATAACTTTTGATTTGTGATTTTTAAGAATCATTCTCATTGAAAGTTTGTTTTCTCTAATCAGATTATCTATAATTTCTTTCACCGAATTTTCCCAAATTGCGAATAATGGTTCTACAAATCCTTCTGAGTTTTTATAACATGTTGCAATTACTGACTTATCTCTATTGTCCAAAAGATTTTCAACATGTGCAATCTCAACTTCAGGCATATCTGTTGCAATTATCAGAATAGATTTATCGGGATACGCACTAAACACTGAATACAAACCACCCAAAGGCCCCAAATCAGAAACAACGTCTTTTACATATATGTAACTACTATTATCTGGCACTACAAAATCAAAAGGAACCGAAATTACAACCTCATCAAATATTGTTTTCAGCATATCAGCCATGTAATATCGATGAGCTTTATCTTTGTACTTAATCAATCCTTTATCTTGCCCCATTCGCTTACTACGACCACCAGCCATTACAACTGCAATTACATCCTCCTGACCACTTATTCCCATGAATCCTTATTTTACATAATCGGCAAATATATCATTAATTAGCTATTTTACTATCTCTAGAGGCAATAGTAACAAGATGTAAAAACAAACTGCCAACATCAACAGATTACACTCATATTTCATCAAAAATTTCACTATCTACAATGTAAATATCTAATAACAACATATATTTGCATTTTAACTATAAAAACCAACAAATGAGTTTATTGGTAGTAGGAACAGTAGCTTTCGATACTGTACACACCCCTTTTGGATCGGCTGAAAGAATTTTAGGAGGAGCAGGTACTTATGCATCATTATCAGCTTCATATTTTGGAGTACAATCAAGAATAGTTTCTGTAGTTGGAGGCGATTTCCCACAGAAATATATCGACTTATTGAAAGACAGAAATGTAGACTTAGAAGGATTGGAAATTATAAAAAGTGAAAAATCTTTCTTTTGGGAAGGTGAGTATCACAACGATATGAATTCTAGAACAACAATAGCTACCGATGTTAATGTTTTCGAAAAATTTGAAGCCAACATCCCTGAATCTTACAAAGAGAGCGACTACCTATTATTAGGAAACTTACATCCTGCAATACAGAATTCAGTATTAGAACAAATGAATATACGTCCAAAGCTAGTAGTTATGGACACTATGAATTTTTGGATGGATACTGCTTGGGATACTTTGATAGATACAATAAAGAAAGTAGATGTATTATCTATAAACGACGAGGAAGCTCGCCAACTTTCGGGTGAATATTCATTGGTTAAGGCTGCAAGAGCAATACTTGCAATGGGACCTAAGTTTTTGATAATAAAAAAAGGAGAGCACGGTGCTTTGTTGTTCAATAACAAGGATGTATTTTTTGCACCTGCCCTACCTCTTGAAGATGTTTTCGACCCAACTGGTGCTGGCGACACTTTTGCTGGAGGATTTTTAGGCTATATTTCTAAAACTGATGATATTTCTTTCGAGAATATGAAGCGTGCCGTAATTTACGGATCGGCTATGGCTTCTTTCACAGTTGAAAAATTTGGTACAGATAGACTTATCGACCTAAGCGATAAAGAAGTTTCTGAGAGATTACAGAAATTTTTAGACTTAACAAGGTTCGACATTAAGCTATAACCTTATAGTTTTAAGGTTTATTACACAAAACCATTACTGCTTGTATTTTTTCACAAATAACGCAGTAATGGTTTTTTTTAATTTATACTCAATTCTAAGTGTTTGCTAATCCCCTACTCGAACACAAACTTCAGACTCTAAACAATATCTCATTGTATTAATTACACCAAGCCAACAGAACAAAAGTTTAAACAACACAAGCTTTAGAAAATCAAATTTCAACTAATTTACAGAGAACACTCAAACACAACTCAACATTACACAATCGTTATAGATAATTAACATTTTTTTATATGATTATATCAATAGTGTTTGAGATACATTTATTACCTTTGTCGCTCCTAATTTTATGAATTCCATAACAATACACATAAATGCAAAACAACACATTTTTATTCGAAACCGCTTGGGAAGTATGTAACCAAGTTGGCGGAATCTACACCGTAATAAGATCAAAAGTGCCATCTGTTGTTAAAAGACGTGGAGATAATTACACAGTTATTGGGCCATATTTTTCAAACAAAGCAGATGCCGAATTCGAACACAACCCATTACCTGACTCACCTGTAGGATGGGCAATACAGAAAATGTGGGACATGGGGCTAGATGTTCATTATGGAACATGGCTTATTTCTGGTAGACCAAAAGCTATATTGTTTAACCATAACAGTATCAAAAATCGTTTATTCGATATTAAAGCCAAAATAGGTTCTCGTTATCAAATCAATTTAGATTATGCAGATGGATTATTTGATGATGTTGTTGCATTTGGTGAAATGTCATACATATTTTATGAACTTTTTGCTCAGTTCCACGATTGGGATAAACAGAAAGTAATAATCCATTTCCACGAATGGATGGCAGTATCTCACTTGGCAGATTTGAAATACAACAATCTACCTTACAAAACAGTATTTACTACGCATGCTACTATTTTAGGAAGATACCTTGCTATGAATGATAGTGATTTCTATCATCATCTTCCATTCTACGATTGGTATAAAGAGGCTTCTCATTTTAACATTCTACCACAAGTTAGTTTCGAAAGATTAGCAGCCCACAATTCTGATGTACTTACAACAGTAAGTAATATTACAGGAAAAGAGTGTACTCACCTTTTAGGTAGAACTCCAGATGCTATATTGCCAAACGGACTTAATATTGAAAGATTCAAAGCAGCACATAAGATTGAAACTTATCACGAAAAATACAAGAATGCCATTCACAGTTTCACTATGGGGCATTTCTTCCATAACTACTCTTTCGATTTAGATAAAACTATCTACCTATTTACTTCTGGTAGATTTGAGTACAAAAACAAAGGGTACGATATGTCTCTAGAAGCTATGGCTAGACTAAACCATATGCTTAAAGAAGCTGGAAGTGATATTACTGTTGTATTTTTCATCATAAGTAAGCAACCTCATCATTCTATAAATCCTACTGTACTTGAGTCTAGAGGAGTGATGGAAGAATTGCGAAAAGGAGTAAAGGCAATATCTGAAGAAATAGAAAAGAAACTATTTATTAAGGCTGCATCAAATGCAGGTGACCCTAAACTTCCAGACGTAAATGAGTTAATTGAAGATTATTGGAGATTAAAATATCGTAGAGTTCTTAATACTTGGAAATCAGATAGACTTCCTCCTATAGTTACTCACAACTTAGCAGACGATGGAAATGATGCTGTTCTTAATTTCTTAAGAGCTGCAAATCTTATAAACAACAGAGAAGATAGAGTTAAAATAATATATCATCCTGATTTCATTACTGAATCTAATCCTCTATTTGGTCTAGATTACAGTCAATTTGTAAGAGGTTGTAATATGGGAATCTTCCCAAGTTACTACGAACCATGGGGATATACTCCATTAGAATGTATGGCTAGTGGAATTCCTACAATTACATCTAACTTAGCAGGATTTGGAGATTTTGTTTACAGTGAAACTGAGGGAAGTGAAGAAGATGGAGTTCAGATTGTAGATAGAGTATTCAAAGGATTCAATGAATCATCTCAGCAATTAGCAGATATGATTTTCGAGTTTGTACACCACAGTACACATGATCGTATCACTCAAAGAAATAAAGCTGAGGTATTCTCTACTCTATTCGATTGGGAAGAATTAATTAGATTCTACGAAGAAGCTTATTCTATAGCTATTTCAAAATAAATATTATTAAAAAATGAGTTGAGGTTATGGATTTGTATGCTCAAATCATAACTTCAACTTTTACATAAAACAAATAACAAACCATGTTAACAGAAGAAGACTACAAACAAATAGAGGAATTAGGTATCTCTAAGGAGGAAATAGAAAGACAACTAAATAGTTTCAAGACTGGATTCCCTCATATGAATTTAACAAGACCTGCAACAGCAGGCGACGGAATAATAGTTCTAGATCGTTCTCGTCAGAAAAAATACGAGGATTTTTACGAGCAGAATAAGGACTTACACACAATAGTTAAGTTTGTTCCTGCTTCAGGTGCAGCATCTAGAATGTTCAAAGATTTGTTCTTTTTCTTAAATAATTTCGATTTAGAAAATGATGAAGTAGATTCATTTATTGAAGAGCACAAATTATCGAGCGTAAAGGAATTCTTTGATGGGCTAGAACAGTTTGCATTTTATGATGAGTTGATGACAGTTATTAGAGGTGTAGGTATAAACTTCTCAGTAATGAGTAAGAAGAAAAAATACATCACTATACTTGAGTATTTATTAACTCACAAAGGACTTAATTACGGTGCAAAACCTAAGGGACTAATAGCATTCCACTTTTACTACAACAGATATCGTACTGCTGTAAGCGAGCACTTAGTTGAAGGAGCTAGATATGCAAGATCTGGAAGAAAAGTGAATGTACATTTCACTATATCTAAAGAGCACAAATTATGGTTCGAGGAATTGGTTGCATCAAAAATTCCTAAGTATCAAAAAGACTTCAATGTAATATATAACGTTACTTATAGCTACCAATCTCACTCTACAGATACTATTGCTGTAGATATGGACAACAATCCATTAAGAGACGAATTCGGAAGATTAATTTTCCGTCCAGGTGGACACGGAGCTCTTATAGACAACCTTAATAATCTTGAGGAAGATTTAGTTTTCATTAAGAATATTGACAATGTTGTTCCTGATCACTTCAAGGCTAATACTATTAGATACAAAAGAATTATCGCAGGTTTAATGTTGAGCCTAAAACAGATCATCGACAGATATCACTCTAGATTAGTTACAGGTGATTATCACCCAAATACATTGATTGCAATCGAAGATTTCTGTAACAAAAAACTAAACATCATCCTACACGACGATTACTACAAGAAAGACATCGAAGGAAAAGTTAAGTACATTCAGAGAGTACTAAACAGACCTATCAGAGTTTGTGGTATGGTTAAGAACGAAGGAGAGCCAGGAGGAGGTCCTTTCTGGGTAGAGGATGAAAAAGGTAAAGTGAACTTACAGATAGTTGAGAGTTCACAGATTGACATGAACGATCCTAAACAAGCAGAAATTGTAGCAGGCTCTACTCACTTCAACCCTGTTGATATTGTATGTTCTTTCAAAGATTGGTCAGGAGAATCATTAAACCTACATGACTTTGTAGATGAAAAAACAGGATTTATTTCCGAAAAATCTAAAGATGGTGTTGAGTTAAAAGCACTAGAAAGACCAGGTTTATGGAATGGAGCAATGTCTGATTGGATAACAATATTTGTTGAAGTACCTGCAATTACTTTCAACCCTGTTAAAACAATTAACGACTTACTACGTCCAGAACACCAAGCATTAATGAGAATGAACGAAGGTTAGACCTTAGTTTTTCATACATAATACCATAAAGCGAGGATTTTTTCCTCGCTTTTATTTTTTGTATATAATTTATTATAATACATTTGCCCAAAATCTCAAAAGGGGTGCCTAAAGAATTCAGGCTGAGATCAAACCCATTGAACCTGGTCGGGTAATGCCGATAAGGGATATGTGAAATACTATTTTTTAATTTAACAAAATTCAAAATAGCCCCTTCGTTTGAAGAAAATATTTTCCTTCTTATGAAGACACTTTTACAATCATTCATCAACAGAAGAGCTTTATTAATTACTACGCTCTTTTTTATGCAAATTAACTTTTCGTTTGCTCAAGAAAAACAAAAACTAGACAGTTTAGATGTTGCTATGAAAGAGATGCAACTCGACGAAGTTGTAATTACCGCTACTAGAGCCAACGAAAAAACTCCTAT
>CAZIYK010000085.1:0-7689 GCA_964543445.1 uncultured Flavobacteriales bacterium | reverse complement strand
TGTATCAATGCATCATCAAACTTATGACCTTCTTTCATATAACTATTCATTTTACTTATAAGTACCAATGAATCATTTACCAAGATTCCAATCAAAGCAACTATTCCTAATCCCGAAAGGATATTTATTTGCATGCCGTGCAACCAATGTCCCCATATTACACCTACTGCACTAAAAGGAATTAACGACATTACCAAAGTTGTTTGTCCGAATGAACGGAAAGTAAACGTGATAACTGCAAATATCAAGAAGAAAACAACTCCCAATACTGTCTTTGCCGATTTTTGAGTCTTTGCAGCTTCTCTATTTTGACCTTCGTAAGTAACCGATACCGAAGGATATTTTGCTAAAATTGGAGGCACTATATTATTTGAAACCTCTGCCATCATATCTGTTGCCGAAGTACTTTCGTCTGTTAAATCAGCTTCTACTTTTATCTCTCTTCTACCATCAAGGTGACTAATACCTACAATACCACGTTCTATGGTGTAAGATGCTATTTCTCCGAAAGGAATTCTATCACCAGTTGCTGTGGTTATCCTCATATCATCCAAATTAGATATAGAAGTTCTGTATTCTTTTCCGTATCTAACCCAAATCTTAACTTGATCTCTACCTCTTTGCAAACGTTGTACTTCTCTACCAAAGAAACCACTTCGCACCTGACCTAACACATCCTGAAGAGTTAATCCCATTAAATAAGCCTTCTCTTTAAGCTTAACGTTAATTTCCTTAATACCCTCAGGGTCGTTATCCATTACATCACGCAATGCAGGTATTTTTTCTAATTCACTTTTAAGTTCTTCTTTTGCCAGCTCCAACTCCTCCATATTAGTTCCCAATAAAGCAACCGAAACAGGCTTACCAAAATGCGAACCACTACCAAAAGTTAAATGCTCTACCCCATAAACAGGACCTAACCTCTTTCTAATATCTCTAACAATAAGATCTGATGCTAAATTTCTTATTTCAGACTCCAACAAATAGAGAGTTAAAGAACCATCGGATGTAGTTGGACCAACTTTCAACTTTATATTCTCAATTACTTGTAAACTATCACTACGCTGAGCACTAAAATATTTATTTGTCTCTTCGGCAGCATTTTCTACTTTCACAAGCCAAGCTTTGGTAATATCGGCCTTTGTTCCTGCCGGCATTTTCAAAGATATTGCAATATTAGATCTCTCCATTGTTGGGAAAAATGTAACTCCTACAATTCCTCCTTTTATAGATGCTACCGACAAAAAGAAAATTGAAATAATAACAACAAAAGTTAAAGTTTTATTCTTTAATAGATATTTCAATGTAGGAATGTAAGTTTTATCCCTCATCCAATACATCAACTTATCGAAAGTTTTAGTGATTACATTATCCTTTCTTTGCCCTACTAACGCCTTAGAGTGCGCCAAGTGTGAAGGGAGTATTACTAAAGCTTCTACAATAGAAATAGTAAGCGTTGCAATTACCACAAAAGCTAGTTCACCAAAGAAATCGGCTAATTTCCCATCCAAGAAAAAGAATGACGAAAATGCTAAAACCGTAGTAGCTACTGCCGAAATCATTGCTGGTACAACTTCCATCGTTCCATCTATTGCAGCTTGTATAGGATTCTTTCCTTTCTCGTAGTGATGATAGACATTTTCGGCAATTACAATTCCATCATCTACCAAAATACCGATTACAACAATCATCCCAAACAAAGAGATAATATTGATTGTAACCCCTGTGAGATTTGCTAGAATGAACATCCCTAAAAACGAAACAGGAAAACCTGCTGCAACCCAAAATGCCATTCTAGGATTTAGAAACAATGATAAAAACACCAACACAAGTATAATCCCCGAAATACCATTACTTATCAATAATTGTTTACGTGCATCAAGCACAAACGACATATCTTGAGTTATGGTTAGCTTAACCACATCATGTGTATTATTATACTCATCTACATAGTTTTTAACCTTCTGAGCAACTGCAATCAAGTCTTCATCATCAGTGGTAAGTATAGTTACATCTACCGATTTCACGTGATTTATCTCTACTTCGTTTGGCGAATCAGACCAACCATCCGTCACATCGGCAATATCGTGCAATCTTACACTACGCCCCTCTTTATCTGATTTAACAAGAATATTATCAATATCTTTTGCATAGTATTCTTTTGCTCTACCACGTATTAAATACTCTTCTTGTTTTGCTTTTATGGTACCTCCGGTGATATCAATATTAGCTTTTCTTACAGCATTTGCTACCTGCTCAAATGTTAAATCATAAGCTCTTAATTTAGTTTCATCAACCGCGATTTCTATTTCTTCGTCAGGAAAACCACTCAAATTAATTTTAGAAATTCCACCCAAAGCACGAAGATCGTCTTCTATTTTTCTAGCTATTTGTTTTAATGATTTCAGAGAAACACCTTTACCACTAATGGCAAATCCCATCGCTGGATTTAAGTTTTCATCTTTAGCAACAACAATAGGCTCCATATCTTTTGGAAACGATGAAATCTGATCTACTGAGTTTTTTACATCCTGATAAGCTTCATCAATGTCATAGCCCTTTAATACTTCTATTTTTATTGTTCCTCTATTTTCTGACGACGTAGAAGTAAATCTCTCAATACCTGTAACACCTCTAAGATTATCTTCTATTTTAAGTATAATTCCTTCTTCTACTTCTTCTGGCGAAGCTCCAGGATATAATACTTGAATTGTTATATTCCTATTCTCGATTAATGGGAAAAATGATGCTCCCATGTTCATCATACTGAAATATCCGAAAATAACTATTCCCAATATTAGAACATTTGTAGAAACAGGATATTTAATGAAATACGTAATTATTTTCTTCATCCTAAATCTATTTTGATTCCATTGGTTTTACCTTCATACCTGGAAATGCTCCCGAAATATTTCTAACAACTAATAAGTCTCCGTCATTCAAATTATCTACCATTACAGTTTTCTCATTGAATTTCACTGGGTTTATTTTGTACTCAACCAAAGTGCTATCCTTAACTAAATACACAAATGAGTTGTTGTGCAAAATATTTCTCGACAAAAGCATAGAATGATTAATTGGCATAGACTCCATCTCTACATCTAAATACATTCCGGGTGTTAATCCTTTACCTTTTGTTTCTATGAAAACCGAAACTGTTTGCGAATTCAAATCAATTGCTCCATTGATTCTAGTAACCTTACCTATCCAAGGTTTTGAAACTCCCGAAGAAAATATTTTAACTTTATCTCCAATGTTAATATACTTTACATCGCTTGCTTTTACTGATACTTGCAACTCGAAAACATCCATATTGCTAAACACCCCCATTTTCTGACCACTACGAACTAAACCTCCTGGCTTAACATTAGCTTGAGTTACAATTCCATCAAATGGTGCTCTAAGATTGTACTTGGCATATCTAGCTTCTAGATTTTTGATTGCATAGTACTGAGTATAAACTTTTTTGCCCGACACAAAATATTTCTCCTTCTTACTTGATATTTTTGGTAAAGGCTTTAAGTTTTTTTCAATTTCTAAACTGTTTAAATAGCTTTCCCATTTATTAAATTCAGATGGAAATTCTATTTTTATATCAGTAAGCAAACTTGTTATCAAATTCTGAAATTCGCTCCTCTGCGACAATAATTGAGCTTTAGCCTCGGTATCATCAATTCTCAACATCAATTCTCCTTTTCTGAATTTTGTTCCAGTACGAAATTCTTTTCCTCCTGGTTTTAAAACACCCGTAACTTCAGAATACAAATCAAAGGTATATTTAGGAGACAACTGACCCGATGCTTCAACAACAAGTGGTAGTTTTTCGTTTTTCACAACTTTATACATTGCTACTTTCTCCACTTTGTGTACATTCTTTTTAACTCCTTCTTTTCTTTTACTGATGGATTTGAATGCAAATACAGTTCCTACAAGAACTAAAACTGCTATTATCCAAGACTTTCTTATTGTCATATTCTTATTCTTTAATCTCTATACAATTTATAGAATCTAGTTGTATCTACAACTTTACATCTATCTTTTTCATTTCAGAATTCAATTTTTCTAAAACTACTTTTAAAACCGAAAACTCTTCTTCTGTAATACTACTTAACAGTGAATTATTAATCTCCTCTAGATGAGGATTCATTTTGCTTAAAGCTTCTTTGCCTAAATTAGTTAAATGAAGATTATTTACTCTTTTATCTTGCTTGGAACTAACCCTAACAATCATGTTCTTTTTCTCCAATTTACTTACCAAACGCGCTATTGTAGTCTTATCTCTATCTATAATTTTAGATAATTCTTGCTGATTAATTCCATCGTTGAAACTCATACATTTCAACAACATAAATTGTTCTACATTTAAATCTAATTCATTAAGATGAAAAACTTTATCTAGCAACAACCTCATCTTGTGACTAGACCTACCTAGCAAACCTCCAATAGGAATCTCTTGTTTTTTATCCATATTCTGTTTTTTAGTTGCACATACAACTTAATGCAAATAAATGAAATTTTATTAAACAATCAACGACTATCTACCAATAATCGTTCTATTAAATCTATTCTTGAAAAATCTATATATATTTACTTGAAATAAAATTTATAAATAGATGAAACGAATAAAACTAGCCCTACTCCTGCTAACTATTATTATGTCGAACATAATTATGGCACAAGACAAACCTGCATACATACTTTACAACAACAAAGGAAAAAAAGTTAAGTTTTCTAAAATGGTAAAGGATTTAGCTAAAAGCGATATGATATTTTTTGGAGAATATCACACTAATCCTATTTCTCACTGGTTAGAATTAGAACTTGCCAAAAGCTTACACGAAATAAAAGGAGACAGTTTGTACTTAGGAGCAGAAATGTTTGAAAACGGGAATCAGCTTGTACTAAACGAATACTTAGCAGGTTTTTATCCTGAGAAAAAAATGTTACCCGAAATAACTCAACTTTGGAAGAATTATAAAACCGACTACAGACCTTTAGTAGAATTTGCTAAGGAAAATAATTTGAGATTTATTGCTACTAACATTCCTCGTCGTTATGCATCAATGATTTACAAACACGGTATGGAGGCTCTTGATATGCTTTCGCCAGAAGCTAGAGCAATGATAGGTCCGTTAGACAAATATTACGATGCAACGGTTTACGAAGATATGAAAGCAAATATGGGTGGACACATTCCTCCTACTATGGACAATATACAATTAGCACAAGCATCAAAAGACGCTACAATGGCAATGTTTTCAGTAAATAGTTTCACCCCAGGGAATCTTTTATTACACATTGATGGCTCTTATCACTCAAACAATTACAGAGGGATTGTTTGGTGGGTAAACAAAATTAAACCTGGATTAGACATAAAAACAATTACTACTCTTACAATGAGTGAGTGGAATGAAAAATCTAAAAAAGAAAGAAAATCAATAGCAAACTATATTATAGTTGTTGCTGATAATATGACACAGACTAGCATGTAATTTGTACTACAAACAAAGCCGTAAATGAATTCATCTACGGCTTTAGTTTTATCTAGATTATACAATCTTATTTAATTTTATTCCCACTCAATAGTTGCTGGTGGTTTAGAGCTGATATCATAAACAACTCTGTTAACTCCTTTAACTTGATTTATTATTTTATTAGAAATCTTAGCAAGGAATTCGTATGGTAAATGAACCCAATCTGCAGTCATACCATCAGTAGATTCTACCGCTCTCAATGCAACTGCATTTTCGTAAGTACGCTCATCACCCATTACTCCAACTGTATTTACAGGAAGGAAAATTGCTCCTGCTTGCCAAACTTTATCGTAAAGTCCATCATCTTTTAATCCTTGAATAAAGATAGCATCTACTTCTTGCAACAATTTAACTCTCTCTGGAGTAACTTCGCCAAGAATACGAATCGCTAAACCTGGACCAGGGAAAGGATGACGTCCTAAAAGATCGGCATCAATTCCTAGTGATTTTCCTACTCTACGAACTTCATCTTTAAACAAAGTATTTAAAGGCTCTACTACTTTCAATTTCATGAAATCTGGTAAACCTCCTACATTGTGGTGAGATTTGATTGTTGCCGAAGGACCTCCTGTAGCCGAAACAGATTCGATTACATCAGGATAAATTGTTCCTTGTGCCAACCAATCAACATCTTTTATCTTTTGAGCTTCATCGTCGAATACCTCAATAAATACTCTACCAATTGCTTTACGCTTAGTTTCAGGATCAGACTCTCCTGCTAGTGCATCGTAAAAACGTTGCTTAGCATCAACTCCAATAATGTTAAGTCCCATGTGTTTGTACTGATCTAGTACACTCTCGAACTCATCTTTACGAAGCAAACCATTGTCAACAAAAATACATGTAAGATTTTTGCCAATTGCTTTGTGCAACAAAATAGATGCAACAGTAGAATCAACTCCTCCAGATAAACCAAGTATTACTTTGTCATCACCAAGTTGCTCTTTCAACTCAGCTACTTTTGTTTCAACGAAAGAATCAGGTGTCCAATCTTGAGAACAGCCTACTATTCCTACTAAGAAGTTTTCTAGTAGCTTTTTACCATCTGTTGAGTGATAAACCTCTGGGTGAAACTGAATTGCATAAGTATCCTCATCTTCAATTTTATATGCTGCCACATCAACATCAGAAGTAGAAGCAATTATTTTGAATTTTTCGGGAAGAGTGGCAATTGTATCACCATGACTCATCCAAACCTGAGAACCAACTTCAATACCCTTCATCAAATCTGATGAATTATCTATTTCTGCCAAATTCGCTCTTCCATATTCACGGAATTTCGAAGGTAAAACCTCTCCTCCATTAGTTTGCGCTAAATATTGAGCTCCATAACAAACGCCTAATAAAGGTGCGTGTCCTCGTATATTCGACAAATCTATCTGAGGTGCATCTTCATCACGTACAGAGTGTGGACTTCCTGATAAAATAATAGCTTTAAAGCTATCTATATCTTCAGGTAAATGGTTGTAAGGGTGAATCTCACAGTAAATATTTAGCTCGCGAACTCTACGAGCAATAAGTTGTGTGTACTGCGATCCAAAATCGAGAATAAGTATCTTTTCTTGCATGCGCAAAAATAATATTTATCCTATACTTATAAAGATTTTTTCATGAAAAAATTATAGCAATTTATCAGACTCAAAATCTGTAGCTATTAGAAAAATATACTCCAATCGTGTTCTGCCAAAACGGGTAAGGTAATTCCTAAAATAATTGATGATATCACAACAATTAGTTTTTGTTTATTTATACCTATAACCTTTTCAAGTATAAAAATTAAAACCATCAATAATGAAACTATCACAATTTGGCCTAATTCTAAACCTACGTTAAACCCAAAAAGCGGCACTAACAAATCCCCCGATTTACCCAATATTGCACTTAAATAACTAGCAAATCCCATTCCGTGAATAAATCCAAAAAACAAAGCTACTACGTAATACATTTTCATTTCGTTAGAATTAGGAGTTTTACCATTTCTAACAACATTTAACAAAGCTGTAACAGCAATACTTAGAATTATTAACGCTTCTACCTTTTCTGAGTTAAAACTTATTATATCTAAAACCGTAAATGCTAAAGTTGTTGAATGCCCTATTGTGAAAGCTGTTATTAAAACAAGTAACGATTTCCATTCTTTTACGGAATATAAAAT
>CAZIYK010000084.1:0-7736 GCA_964543445.1 uncultured Flavobacteriales bacterium | reverse complement strand
ACACACCTAAACGAACGATAAATAAACCGAATATAGTTTCCATAGAAATACTTTTGTTTCCGGATTAAAAAAAATATTTATGAATCAGAAAGTATCAGTTTTAGAAAAAATAGGTTATTCGCTTGGCGACGGAGCTGCAAACATAGCATGGCGAGGAGTTGCTACTTTTCTTTTCATCTTTTACACTGATGTTTTCGGACTTAATCCTGCAGCAGTCGGACTTTTATTCTTAGTTGCTCGTTTTAGCGATGGAATTAGCGATGTGTTGATGGGGATTATTGGCGATAGAACAAATTCTAAGTACGGTAAATTCCGTCCTTGGGTGCTTTGGACCGCAATACCTCTTGGTGTAATTTTATCATTATTATTTACTGCTCCTGATTTAAGCGATACAGGGAAAATAATTTATGCATATACCACTTACATCCTTTTTACACTTATTTATACAGCAAATAATATTCCTTACGGAGCATTAATGGCAGTGATGACTGGCGATGATAAAGAACGTACAAGTATAGGCTCTTTTCGTATGGTAGGAGCTTTTGCCGGAGGAATGTTAGTACAGGGAGCGTTGCTATTATTGGTGGCTTACTTCGGAAACATTGATCCAACAGTTTCAGTAAATAAATTGGACACAGATAAGTTTGAAATAACAGTTTCGTCACCACATGATGTAGAAAATGCAAATATCAGCTCAGAAAACAATATAGCACTTTTTACTAATCTTAATAATCCTGATGATATACCTACAAAGGGTAAAAGCTTCAACATGGAAGCTAATAAAGATTATAAATTTATAGTAGAAGGAGACCCAACAATAAGTAAGGATAGTATTTCAATTATCGATCAGAAAGATGGATATAGTTACTCAATGTATCTGATGTCTGTTTTCTTGGTTATTGCAATGTTTATCACGTTTTTCAGTACAAGGGAAAGAGTAAAACCTCCAAAAACTCAGGAATCAAACCTAAAACAAGATTTTAAAGATTTAATTGCAAATAAACCTTGGTTGGTTCTTTTAGGAATAGGATTGATTTTTAATGTGTATAATTCTATCAAACAGGGAATC
Source organism: uncultured Flavobacteriales bacterium (assembly GCA_964543445.1). Taxonomy (GTDB): domain Bacteria; phylum Bacteroidota; class Bacteroidia; order Flavobacteriales; family JADGDT01; genus JADGDT01. The sequence goes on along the minus strand of CAZIYK010000084.1, from coordinate 6,667 downwards.
GTTGTAATCTATTTTACACATTACATTCATAATCAATTGTTGGCAGGATCGTATATGGTTGGATTGACTATAGCATCAATTGCAGGGGCAATGGTTACTTCTTGGTTAGGACGTAAATTTGGGAAGAAGAGATTGTTTATTTACTCGCTAATATTTTCGGGAGTAGTAAATGCTTTCTTAATGTTTATGGAACCGGGAGATATTGTTGGAATATTCTCTATTGGTATAATTTCTGAATTTGCTGCCGCAATATTCCCGACATTATTCTTCGTAATGCTTGGAGATGTTGCAGATTTTTCTGAATTTACAAATGGAAGACGAGCTACGGGATTAATATATTCTGCGGGTTCTTTTGCGACAAAATTTGGAGGAGGTATAGCCGGTGCAATAATTGGATTTGTATTGTCATATTTCCATTACGATGGTAAAGATTCCATTGCTGTAGAAGGAGCAATACCGGGTATAATAATGCTTATGAGTTGGGTGCCGGCGTTAATAGCCTTGTTTGGTGCATTGTTTATGACTTTATATCCTTTAGATCAAGATAAAATAGAGGAAGTTACCGAAGAGTTGAATAGAAGAAGAAGTGAAGATGCGGTTTTGGGTGAATCTCTTTGATATAGCTGATATAGAATAAGACAACAACAGATAAAAAATTAATAATTAATACTAATAAAAAATGAAGAAGTACGGACATTTTGACGATGAAAATAGAGAGTACGTAATTACAGATCCTGCAACTCCATTTCCATGGATTAACTATTTAGGAAACGAGGATTTTTTCTCTTTGATTTCTAATACGGCTGGAGGATATTCTTTCTACAAGGATGCCAAATTCAGAAGACTTACACGTTATAGATACAACAATGTACCTATGGATGATGGTGGACGTTACTTCTACATTAATGATGGTAAAGATGTGTGGTCTCCAGGATGGAAGCCTACAAAAACTGAACTTGACAACTATGAGTGTCGTCATGGAATGAACTACACAAAGATTAAGGGAGAGAAGAATGGAGTTTCTGCTGAAGTTACATTCCTTGTGCCTTTAAAAACTTGGGCTGAATTACAAAAAGTTACACTTACTAATAAAACTGATGAGGTTAAGAGTTTTAAGTTGTTTTCGTATGTGGAGTGGGCATTATGGAATGCACAAACTGATATGGAAAACTTCCAACGTAATCTTAACACAGGAGAAGTAGAAATAGATGGTTCTACTTTATATCACAAAACAGAATATAGAGAGCGTAGAAACCATTATGCATTTTATTCGGTAAATGCTGAGATTCACGGTTTTGATACAGATAGAGAATCATTCGTAGGAATGTATAATTCTCATGCTGAGCCTCAGAATGTAATGGCTGGGAAACCTACAAATTCTGTTGCTCATGGTTGGTCGCCAATTGCATCTCACTACATAGAGGTAGAGTTACAACCAGGAGAATCAAAAGATTACATTTTCGTACTTGGATATATAGAGAATGATGAGGATGATAAATGGGAGTCAAAAGGAGTTATCAACAAGACTAAAGCAAAAGCTCTTTTAGCAAATTTTGATACTACAGAGAAATTCGATGCGGCATTTGATGCTATCAAAGCTCAGTGGGATGGATTGCTAGATAAGTTTGTGATTGATTCAGGTGATGAAAGATTAGACCGTCAGGTAAATATCTGGAATCAATATCAGTGTATGATTACATTTAACTTCTCTCGTTCGGCTTCATATTTCGAAAGTGGAATTGGTCGAGGTATGGGATTCCGCGATTCTAACCAAGATTTGTTAGGTTTCGTACATCAAGCACCATTGAGAGCTCGTCAGCGTATTATAGACATTGCATCTACTCAATTCCCTGATGGAGGATGTTATCACCAATATCAGCCATTAACTAAGCGTGGAAACAACGAAGTAGGAGGAGGATTTAACGATGATCCAATGTGGTTGATTTTAGGAACTACAGCTTACATCAAAGAAACAGGAGATTATACAATTCTTGATGAAATGGTTCCTTATGACAACGACGATAGTCTTGCACAAACAATGTTCCATCACTTAACAGTTTCTTTTGATCACGTGGTTAACAATTTAGGACCAAATGGACTTCCATTAATTGGACGTGCTGACTGGAACGATTGTTTGAATCTAAACTGTTTCTCTAACGATCCTAATGAGTCTTTCCAAACAACAGAGAATAACTCTGTAGGTACTAAAGCAGAATCGTTGATGATTGCAGGTTTATTTGTGTATTACGGTCGCGATTATGTAGAGCTATGTAAAGTTCTTGGTAAAGACGAGGAAGCAGCTAGAGCACAGAAAGCAGTTGATGACATGGTAGAAGCTACAAAAACTAAAGGTTGGGATGGCGAATGGTTCTTACGTGCATACGATTTCTACGGAAACAAAATTGGTTCTGATGAAAACGAAGAAGGTAAAATCTTTATCGAGTCAAACGGATGGTGTACTATGGCAGAGATTGGTACAGAGGATGGAATGTGTGAGAAAGCTCTAGATTCAGTAAAAGAAAGATTAGATAGTAAATACGGAATTGTACTAAACAATCCTGCATTTACAAAGTATCATATAGAGATGGGTGAGATTTCTACATATCCTCCAGGATATAAAGAAAACGCAGGTATTTTCTGTCACAACAACCCTTGGGTGATGATTGGTGAAACTAAGCTAGGTCGTGGAGATATGGCTTACGATTATTACAAGAAAATTACTCCAGCATTTATAGAGGATATTCAGGAACTTCACCGTACTGAGCCTTATGTATATTCTCAAATGATTGCAGGTAAAGATGCATTCAAACCAGGTGAAGCTAAAAACTCTTGGTTAACAGGAACTGCAGCTTGGAACTATGCAGCCATTACTCAACATATTTTAGGAATAAGACCAGATTTTAACGGATTGTTAATTGATCCATGTATTCCTACAGAATGGGATGGATTTAAAGTTAAACGTAGTTTCCGTGGAGCAACTTTAAATATCGAGGTTGTTAACCCTGATCATGTTTCAAAAGGAGTTAAGCAAATAACTATTGATGGTAAAGCTATTGATGGAGCAATAATTCCAGTACTTGAAGAAGGTAAAGCTTACGAAATTAAAGTTACTATGGGGTAATTAGTTAATAAACATGCTAAAATAGAAAGAAGGTCGGACAATAGTTCGACCTTTTTCTGTACTAAAATTCAACCGTATTGAACTCAAATTAAACCATTATGCTAAAACACGTTACTTATATTTGAAGTATCAAAAAAAACTATAAAATGAAGAATTGGATTTTAAGTATTGCTACGTTGTTTGTTGCGTCAATTAGTTTGTCAGCTCAATCAACTATCGCTCCAAATGATGCAAATATTCATATTCACGGAGCCAAGTTTGTGAAAATGGAAAACGGCGTATTGGTAATGCACAGACATAGTGATAAGCTGTACGAGGGAACTATCCCTGTATTGAGATTCAATCCTGAAAAAGCAAAATCAAGTACGGGTATTTCTATCAGATTCAAAACTTCAAGTCCTAATGTGAAAGTTAACTTGAAGATAAGCGATGATGAATTCAAGAAGAAACCATCTGGGGGCTACGTTGGAATATATCAGCATGTAAATTCAATAGCGGAGGCTAAACATACAAGTCCAGTAGAGCCTATAAGTCCAAATCAGAAATTTAATATAGGTTACAAAAAGGGTAAAGCATTCACCATAAACATTAAATCAGAAAATGTTGGAAAAGTAGTAGAGTATAAGATTACACTTCCTATATTTTTAGATATAAACTTGGTGAGTTTGGAGTTAGACAAAGGCTATGAACTTGTTAAGTATAAAGAAAAATCAAAACCAATTTATGTTGCCTACGGAAATTCTATAACTCATGGTAGAGGACAGCAAGGTACAGATCAAACTTATGCATACTTAATTTCAGAATGGAATAATTGGGAATTGTACAACTTGGCTGTTGGGGGTGGAAAAACATCACCAGTTATGGCTAAAATGATTGCCGATAAGTTTAATCAGATAGATTATATGACTGTACTTATTGGTTATAACGATCTTGCAGGTGGAGGAGAAAGTCCAGAGACATTCACAAAGAATTATACTAAATTTCTTAAAACTATTAGAGCTAAGCATCCGGATACTAAGATATTCTGTATTACTCTTACCGATACTAAATTAGTTACTAGTCAGAAATCAGATCACACTCCAGAGGAATTTAGACAAGTAATAAGAAAGGTGGTTTCAGAAAGAATAAAAAAAGGAGATAAAAAAATCTATCTGATAGAGGGTACTGATATTAGTAAGAAAGAATGGTTGGCAGATAAAGTTCATTTCACTCCCGAAGGAATTTTAAATGTAGCCGATAAGCTTTATTACGAGATAGAAAAGAATAAATAATTCGGATAGTCAGTAGATTTATCTATTACAAATGTTTAATAAAACCAACATTAAAAAAGTTAATAGATAGAAATATAGTTGTAAATTTAAATGCTTAATAAATAAAATTCTACGTTGTAGCCTTTTTACAAAGATTTACAAATCATGAAATTAACATATTAAGAAATATTTTTTTAAATCAGTTTAATTATAAAAATATGAAAATCAAGATAACATTATTATTAGCGATTGTTTTTTCGTTGAATTTAGTTTCTCAAAACAAAAAACAAGAAACTAAAAAGCCAAACATACTTTTCATCCTTGCCGATGATTTGGGTATTAATGCACTTAACTGTTATGGTAACGACCTTGTAGAGTCGCCAAATATAGATAAGCTTTACAACGAAGGAATGCACTTCACAAATGGTTATTCTAGTGATCCTACTTGTGCACCTTCGAGAGCATCTATAATGACAGGTCAGTATGTATCTCGTCACCACCTTTACCGTGTAGTTGATAGATACAAGAAAGACAAGAAAACTAAAGAGGCGATGAAATATTTACCACCTCAGATGAATGTAATTCCTGGTTATGGTGTAGGAGTTGATCCTTCTAAAGTATTTATGCCAGAAGCATTGAAAGCTGCAGGTTATACAACTGCTGCTTTCGGAAAATGGCACGTTGCTAAAGGAAAAGGCCCATCAAGTATTCCTGCTAAATTCGATGAAGGATTTGAAATCGCAGGTCACTATAAATTCCGTTCTGAACCAAATCAGCACCAAGCAGATTCTGTTTACAGTTCTGACTACATTACAAAGAAAGGATTGGATTTCATAACTAGAATGGCTAAGAAGAATCAACCTTTCTTCCTTTACATGCCATATTACTTAGTACACAAACCTCTTCAACCAAAGAAGAAATATTTCGATTATCTAAACAAGAAATATAAAGGTAAAGGATTCCATAAAGAAGAGATTAGCGTATTAGCTATGATAATGAGTCTTGATGAGAATGTAGGCCAATTGCTTCAAGGATTGAAAGATAATGGAATTGAAGATAATACAATAGTTGTTTTTGTTTCTGATAATGGGCATTACAAAACAAAAGGAAGCAATATGTTTGCTAAACCTTACCAAGGAAATAAAGGACAAACTTTAGAGGGAGGAATAAGAGTTCCGTACATCTTTAAATGGCCAAATCACATAAAGCCAGGCTCAGTATGTAAAGAACCAATTATACACATGGATCTTTATCCAACATTCTTAGGCCTTACAAATTCTCCAAAGCCAGATTATATTCTTGATGGAGAAGATCTCAGCCCTATTTTATTAGGAAAAACAAAACGCGAGAAAAGAGATGTGTTAGTTTGGGAATATACAAACTATGCAAGATGGAATTCACAAACTAAAACATTCCACTCAGAGTGGGTTAATGTTATTCAGAAAGATGGATTTAAGATGACAGAATATATTGAAGACGATCATTATGTACTTTATGATTTGAATAAAGATCCTTATGAAACTACTGATATTGCTTCAAAAAATCCTAAGAAAATTAAGGAATTGAGAGCTGAGTTAGAGAAGTGGAAAAAGACTCATGAGTACGAAGGTCCAACGTTAAATCCTGATTTTAAAGGTAAAAACTAGAAATAGATGAATTTATCAAAGAAAATAAAATTCTTAGTTGCGTTTGCAATCCTATTTTCAATAGGATTGCCAAATGCAATTGCTCAAGAAAAGAATAAGAAGAAGACTGAAGAAGTTGATGAGTTTCAACTTTATAAAACTGATAAAAGCGTAAAAGTACAGACAGCTAGTAAAGAAGCATCTGAAGCATGGAAGGACAAACGTTTCGGTATGTTTATTCACTGGGGACCGATTAGTCAGTTAGGTAAACAGTTGGGACATGGGCGTTATTCTCCAAGTCACCGTACAGGAGGAAAACCATATAAGCCAAAAGGTTTAGATCCTAAAATTTACGATGCTCAGTACAAAACATTTAATCCTGTAAAATACGATCCTGAATATATAGTGAAACTTGCAAAGAAAGCAGGTATGCAGTATTTGGTTTTTACAGCCAAACACCATGCAGGATTTAGTATGTGGGATTCAAAGGTTACTGATTACGATATGATGAGTACTCCTTATAAAAAGGATTTACTTAAAGAATTAGAGCAAGCATGTAGAAAAGAAGATTTTGGATTTGGTTTCTACTATTCTCCTAGAGATTGGCATCATCCTGATTGCGATTCTGATAATCATCACGATCGTTATATTAAGTTCTACAAGGCTCAAAT
>CAZIYK010000083.1:0-7742 GCA_964543445.1 uncultured Flavobacteriales bacterium | reverse complement strand
TGTATGAATATCAATTTTAGCGAAAAGATGATACCTCGTATAGTTGAGTATATCGAGGAAAGATATAACGAAAGTATTGATAGTGTTTCTAGTGAATTTGTAGGTGAAAAAATTGATATACCTATTCTTATAATTCACGATGAAGACGATACAGATGTTCAGTATTCAGAAGCATTGGCAATAAAAAATAGAGTAAAAAAATCCGAATTGTACACTACAAAATCACTAGGACATAGACTTGTTCTTGCTGATGAAAAAGTTGTCGAGAAATTATTAGACTTCATATAGTGTTAATTGTCTGGGAATAAAATCGTTGAGTGTGCGTGCTTGTTGAAAACGTCGTTGAAATTTTTATAAACATTGGCTGATATTATACCAAATTAGCTTTTTGATTGTTTTATATTTGAAATCATAATTTTGGAATAACAATAAAATATCAGCAAATAGTATGCTAAAACGTTTTACTCTTTTAGTTTTCATATTAGCCTCGGCTGTAGGAAATGTAAATGCTCAAAAATCTGCAATATATACCAATAGTCAGTTACAATACGATAAGGCTACAACGCTTTATAAAAATGGACTTTATGCAGCTGCTCAACTAGAATTTGAAAATATCAAAAAAAATGATGATTCTAGCGAAGCATTAAAAACTACTTCGGAATATTATGCTTCGTTGTGTAGTGTGAAATTGGGAGAAAAAAATGGAGATTACAGATTGCGTAGTTTCGTTGAGAATCATCCAACTTCGGTACACAAAACTCAAGCTATACTTGAAATTTCAGATTATTATTACAACAAAGGACAATACAGTAAGGCTAAAGTTTGGTTGGACAAAGTAGATCCTTACGATTTAGATAGTAAACTAAAGGATGAGTATCTTTTTAAGAAAGCTTATGTTGCATATTCGTTAGGGGAATATGATGATGCCAAAGTACAGTTTGCAAAATTGTTTTCAAGTTCGAAATACGGAAATGAATCTAAATATTATTACGCTCACATAGCTTACTTGCAGGATAAAAATTCAATTGCACTTAAGTACTTTAATGAAGTAAAAAACGATAGGAGATTTTCAAAACAGGTTCCATTTTTTATTACCCAAATTTATTTTAATCAGAAAAAATATGAGGAGGCAATAAAAGAGGGGCTTCCATTGTTGAAAAACAGAAGATCGAAACAATTTTCTGATTTATCTAAGCTTATTGGTGAGAGTTATTTCAATATAGGTGATTATAAAAATGCTTTGCCTCATTTACTTAATTACAGAGGTAAAAAAGGAAAATTTGATAATACACATTTCTATCAAGTAGGTTACGTTTATTTTCAGAATGGAGAATATGAAAAAGCAATTTCGTATTTCAATAAAATAATTAAGTCTAAAACTGAAGTTGCTCAAAATGCATATTACAATCTTGCGGGTTGCTATCTTAAATTAGGTAAAAAGAATGAAGCTTTAAATGCTTTCCGTTCAGCATCAAATTTAGATTTCGATAAAAAGTTAAAGGAAGATGCTTTGTATAATTATGCTAGATTGAGTTATGAAGTAGGTAATGTTGCCGAGAGTCCATCAAAGGCATTAACTAGATATTTAACTACTTATCCTAATTCAATACATAAGAATGAAATTTTCCAGTTGTTGGTCGATTCGTATATGACATCAAATAATTACGAGGAAGTTCTTCATACACTAGATTCGTTGAATTCTACTACATATAAAATGAAAGTTTTATATCAGAAATCAGCGTATTTGTTGGGTGTTCAATATTTCAACAATGAGAAGTATGATGATGCTAAAAAATATTTCGACTTATCTATTGATAATGGTTATAATGACGAATTTAGAGCAAAAGCAAAATTTTGGAAAGCAGAAACAGATTATAGATTAGGTAATTATAATGATGCTTTAATTGGTTACCAATCTTTTAAATTGGAAGATACTAGCCCTGAATTAAAAGAAACCAAAATGTTGCCTTACAATTTAGGTTACGTTCAATTTAAACTAAAAAGGTATCAGGAAGCAATTGTATCATTTAATGAGTTTGTAGAGAATGAAGTTGACGATGTTAACCTGAAGAATGATGCTTATTTAAGGTTGGGAGATTCATATTTTGCGGAGCGTAAGTATTGGTCTGCTTTAAAGTATTATAATTTCTCTTTGGCATTAAAAGTAGGAGAAGAGGATTATGCCACATACCAGAAAGCTGTTTGTTATGGATTGATGGGTAAAAACGATAAGCGAATTGATGCTTTGAATAAGCTTATACAAAAATATCCAGAATCAGATTTGCAAGACGATGCTATGTATTTATTGGGTAATGCTTATACTCGTAACGAGGATAATGCTAAAGCATTGAAGATTTACAAAAAATTAGAAAAGGAATATCCAAATAGCTCGTTTACTGCTAAAGCAAAATTGAAAATAGCTCTTATCTACTATAATTCTAATAAGTATTCTAAGGCTTTGGCTGAGTATAAAGATATTGTAGAAAAGTATCCATCAACATCTGAAGCAAAACAAGCTGTAGCTGGATCTCGTAAAATTTACATTGATATAGGTAAGGTTCCAGAATATGTTGCGTGGGTTAAGACTCTTAACTTTGTAGATATATCACAGTCAGAGGCTGATTCTACTTCGTATTTGGCAGGAGAGAAAGCATTTTTACGAAACGATTGTAATCAAGCTATACCTTTATTCAAAAATTATTTAAAAGAGTATCCAAAAGGTATTTCTCGCATAAATGCTAATTATTACTTGGCACAATGTGAATATAAAAAGGGAGAATACGAGGATGCAATCAAGAATTTTGAAGAAGTTTTATCAGTAGATAAGAATGAATTTACTGAAAGATCGTTAGTTAGAGTTTCTGATTTGTATTTGCAAAATAAAGATACCCTTAAAGCAATTTCTTCTTTGGAAAGGTTGCATAACGTAGCAGAAATCCAACAGAATAAGACATATTCCGAGGTTAATCTGATGCATTTATACAGTGGTAAAGGTGATTTAGAAAAAGCATTAGAATCTGCAAATTTGGTTCTAAAGAATTCTAAAGTTAGCAATAAAGTTAAATCGGAAGCAAGACTGATTATTGCTAGAGATGCGATGGCTAAAGGTAACATGAAAGTTGCAGAAGAGAATTACAAGAAGATTCAGGAAATAGGAAAAGGGGAAGTTGTGGCTGAAGCTATGTATTACCAAGCTTATTTCTTGAACAAGAATAAAGAATTTGAGAAATCTAATAAGGTTATATTTCAGATTGCATCTAAATTTCCGATGTACAAATACTGGGGTGCAAAATCATTGGTGTTAATGGCTAGAAATTTTGATGCATTGAATGATCAATATCAAGCTATTTATACACTCGAAACAGTAATTAACAGTTTTGATTATGATGATGTAAAACAAGAGGCTAAATCATTATTGAAAGAAATCAAGAGTAAATCGATGACAGAAACTGACTCTACTAGTATTGATTCTATGGATCAATAATAAATTTAGATTAGTTTAAAGTTTGAATGGCCTGATAAGATTATAAAATTAAAGACAGATGAATAAAATATTTATATATACAACAATAATAGGTTTTCTTAGTGTTTCTGTATTTGCACAGGAAAAGAAAAACGATTTAGGAACAGAAGTTATTAATGTAGTAAAAGCATATAATCCTGAAGTATCTGATGCTTTTAAAATTAGAATTTCTCCAGAAGATGAGGCTGCTAAGGTAAAAAAGCAGAATATAGAGTATACTCCTATGTCGACAGATGTTGTTTCTACGTTTTCGCCTTCCAAGATAAGAGCCAAATCTCAAGTTGTGAAAAATAGATATGGAAAGGATGCTTTAGATAATTATATCGTTTTAGGATACGGTAATTATAGAACGCCATTGGTAGAGTTTTATATGAATAACGCTAAAGTTAAAGAGCAAAGATTTGGAGTTCATGTACAGCATTTATCGTCAGAAGGAGGAATAAAAGATGTAAGATTCAATGATGCTTTTATGACTACCTCTATTGATGGTTTTTATTGGAAACAATTCAAGAATTATCAGTTGAAAACAGGATTAGAATATAAATATCAATCAATGAATTGGTATGGAGTACCTGATGCTGTTGTTACTGATGATTTGGTTAAGAATTTAAACGTTGGACAATTTTATCAAACAGTTAAGGGAGATGCTTTGTTCACTTACAATGGAAGAAAAGAAGATGCTATTTTTAAGGAATCGTCTTTTTCTGCTTACAGAATGTGGGATAGGTACGATAGTCACGAAAATAGAATAAAGATAAATGGAGATTTTGTTATTCCTGTTCAAGATCAATCTATAAAAGTTAGGGGAGAGTTTGACTTTTTAGATACATATTTTGCTCAAAATACTGATGCTACGGGCGATGTTTCTAATAAATTCATGAATATTGGTATTATTCCAAGTTTTTCTGTTATTAAAGATAATGTTTCTTTAGATCTTGGATTTGCAATGGTTTATAGTGCCGACTTAGCAGGAGATGATGGTCAATTCAGACTTTTTCCAAGGGTTTCTGCTTCGGTAAATCTTATTGACGATTTGATGATAGCTTATGCAGGAGTTAATGGAGAGATGCGTCAGAATTCATTGCGAGCAATTGTTGCAGAAATGCCTTATTTGTCTCCTACAATGGAAGTTACTCCTACATCGGTACAGTATGATGTTTCAGCGGGAATTAGAGGTAAATTAATGTCTAATTTGGCTTACAACACTAGTATTAGTTATAGAAAAGAAAATGGGTTTATTCAGTTTTTGGATTCAAAAGGAAAACAATTGCCAATAACTACAACTCCAAACGGATGGGAAGCATACAATAGTATAGAAGCAGTACAGGATACTGTTGGTATTTTTGAATTTAATGCTGAGGTAGAGTATGAGGTAATTAAGGATTTAAATGTTACAGCTAATGTTACTTTTAATGGTTTTAGTACTAAGAATTATGATAAAGTTTATAACAGACCACAATTTAAGTTTTCAGCAGCTGCAGATTATAGATTCCTAGAAGATTTTACAGTGGGTACATCTATGTATTTTGTAGGAGAAAGGAATTATTTGAATAATCCGACATCTACAACTTCTGTTGCTCTAGACGAAGGTACTTTACCGTCTTATTTTGATTTGAACTTTAATGCAGGTTACGATGTAAGTAAAAAACTAGGAACTTTCCTTAGACTAAATAATGTTCTAAATAACAATTACGAATTGTATAAGAATTATCCAGTACAAGGATTTCAGATTATGGCTGGGGTAACTTATAAGTTTTAGAAAAAGATATTCGTTTTTATAAGAAGATGACACAGATTTACTAAGATTAAATTTGTGTCATTTTTTTTGTTGCAAATAACGCGAATTATGTAATTGAGAGTGAATCATACAACCATCTTTACTAGCAACAAGAAACTAGTAATCTGTGTCTAGTTTAATTTCCTTTTGTCCATCAATAATCCATTTATTAGAAATTGAGATTAATTCCTTTATGGGTATTCCGAGATAGAATGAATCTGGAAGATTATTGAGAATGGTTACGGCTCCATCAAAAAGTCTTTTTGCAGATAGACTTCGACCTTGTTTGTGTTTTATGGCACCTGCTGCTATTTTCACCATGGCTTTGCAATAGCTTGCCACATCGCCTCTACGGCCATGAGCATGCCATATTGCTTCGAAATAGACATGAGATTCCCAATAGTACCCATAGTTGATTAAATCTATTGCAAACAAGTAATCATCGTGATTGAAAAAGTTGTGTTTCTCAATTTTGCTAGAAATAGGATCGGGGATTCCTTCTCTATAACCTCCTGCACTGTTTGGGTTTAAATTTTTGGTAGGAATAAATGAGTAGGGTGGAAATTCTCTATTACGGCAATATCTTTTCATTTAGTAAAGTTACCGTATTTTTTTGTGATTATGATGTCGAAAAAAAAGACCCATAACAATAAAGTTATAGGTCTTATGAAATATGTGTTGGTTTTGTTTAATCTTCGTCAACAAGTACCCACTGTCCTTTGTCTATTAAAGGAATAGCTTGCTTGTATTTCAAAGTTTTACTTTCACCATTCATTACGTTCTTGATAGTTACTCTATCGTTTCTACCTATCTTCTTTTCCTCACGAACAAATGTTTCTTGAACTTTTGGTTCTTGAGTTCTGTTAGGTTCGCCTTGATTAGAACTTGCTGTATCAGAATCTCTACTCAACTGAAGTTTTTCTCGTTTTTTAGGAAGTTCTTTAGCCTCTTTTATATTCTGACTAGGTTGTTCCATTTGAGGCAGATTACCTTTAAGTAAGAAAGATATAATGTCTCTGTTTACTTTGATAATCATATTTTTAAACAATTCGTAAGATTCCAATTTATAAATTAATAGAGGATCTTTCTGCTCGTAAGAAGCATTTTGTACTGATTGTTTAAGCTCATCCATCTCACGAAGGTGATGTTTCCAAGCCTCATCAATAATAGAAAGAGCAATATTCTTTTCGAAATCTTTGTTTAACTGTTTACCTTTTGATTCGTATGCATCTTTAAGGTTTGTAACAATGTTCATTTGTTTAATTCCATCAGTAAACGGAATAACAATATTCACATATCTATCACCTTGGTTTTCGAATACATCTTTTATTACAGGGTAAGCAGATTCAGCAGTACGCTCTGATTTTGCTTTGTAGTGTTCGTATGCTTTTGCGTAAACTTCTTGAGTTACAGCATCCAAATTCATAGAATTAAAATCACTTTCAGTAATAGGTGATTCTATGCTTAAGAAACGAGCTAAGTCTAATTTGAAATTATCGAAATCGCCCATTTCTTTATTATTCATTACAATATCTTCGGCTGTATCGTAAATCATTGTTGCAATATCTACTGCAAGTCTATCTCCAAATAGTGCATTATGACGACGTTTGTAAACAACATTACGTTGAGCATTCATTACATCATCATATTCAAGTAAACGTTTACGAATACCAAAGTTGTTTTCTTCTACCTTAGTTTGTGCACGCTCTATAGATTTAGAAATCATTGAATGCTGAATTACTTCACCTTCTTCAAGACCCATTTTATCCATAAGTTTGGCTATTCTTTCTGAACCAAACAGACGCATTAGATTGTCATCTAACGAAACGTAGAACTGAGAAGAACCTGGATCTCCTTGACGTCCGGCACGTCCACGTAACTGACGGTCAACACGACGTGAATCGTGACGCTCAGTACCAATAATCGCTAAACCACCTGCAGCTTTAGATTCATCAGTAAGTTTAATGTCAGTACCACGACCGGCCATGTTTGTTGCAATAGTTACAACTCCCGGCTGACCTGCTTCACGTACAATGTCAGCTTCCTTCTTGTGAAGTTTCGCATTAAGTACGTTATGAGGTATATTGTTTAATTTAAGTAGTTTCGCTAGTAATTCAGAAATTTCTACAGAAGTAGTACCTACCAATACAGGACGACCTGCACGAGAAAGAGCTGTTACTTCTTGAATTACAGCGTTATACTTTTCACGTTTTGTTTTGTAAACTAAATCATCTTTATCGTCGCGTATAATAGGTTTGTTTGTAGGAATTACAACAACATCTAATTTGTAGATATCCCAAAATTCACCAGCTTCAGTAACTGCAGTACCCGTCATACCTGCAAGTTTACGGTACATACGGAAGTAATTTTGAAGTGTTACAGTAGCAAAAGTCTGAGTAGCCGCTTCAATCTTTACATTTTCTTTAGCTTCAAGAGCTTGGT